>NZ_JBEXLC010000154.1:0-21024 GCF_040609795.1 Nocardia sp. NPDC004604 | reverse complement strand
AGCATTGTCAATGTCACTTAATTTACTATAATGTGTCACGAGTTGTTCTGGTTGAATGATTTTAGATTTGAGAGCAAACAGGTCGAAGAGTTTCCAGATGGCATTCGGACCCCAGCTGATCCAGAACGGGAACAATGCGATCACCGAGACCATAACGCCACCCGCGAACATGTTGCCGAACAATCGCAGCGACAGCGAGAGCGGTTTGGCGACTTCCTCGATGACATTGATGAAGACCATCGGACCCCAGCCGGTGTGGCCCTTCAGCAACTGCTTGGCATGCCCGCCGATACCGCGGCGGTACACGCCCGCGCCCTGATACATGATGAATACGAACAGGGCGAGCGCGTAGACGAAATTGACATCCGATGCGGGCGGTGCGATCAATTCGCCGTGTCCGTACTGCACCGGCAGCACCGACAGCCAGTTGGACAGCAGGATGTAGATGAACAGGGTCACGGCCAATGGCAGTGCGAACGGCGCGACCTTCATGCCGATGGCGCTCTCCACCTGGTTGCGCATCCCGACCGTCACGGTCTCGAAGAACAACTGCACGCCGTTGGGCACGCCCGAGGTCAGCTTGGCCCGCAGGTAGAACGCCAAGCCGAGCACGATCGCCGCGGCGAGCGTGGTCGAGATGATTGTGTCGACATTGAAGTCCATGCCCCACAGATGTGCGACCGCGTGTTCGCCGACCTTGATCTTCGGCTCTTCGGCGGGCTGCTCCTGTGCGAGCACCGGAACGGCCGACCGGGCGATGAAGGCGAGTTGATCCGTCATGATTGCTGGCGAAGCTCCTTCACTTCAGGCAAGACGGTGACCAACACCAGAATCACTTGAAAGGCGGCCAAGCCGAAGAAGATTCCGATGCCATGGGGTCTTGCCAGGAAACCCACTACGAGCGAACCGCCGGTTATTCCGGCGAGTCGAACCGCCGAGGAGAGATACAACCCCTGTTTCCTCGGTTTTTCGGCGTCGGCGACCCGGTTGACGGTCAACCGGGTGAGTTGCGCATTCAACCAACCGAGTCCGAGTCCGAGACAGATGAACAGTCCGAGCAGCAACCCATCGAGCGGCCCGGCTGCCGCCAGAGTCAGTACGCCGACGCCTATTGCGAAGACAGTCGCACGGCGCATTCGGAGTGCATTCACATCCACTTCGATACCGTCCTCGGTCATCATCCCACCTCGTAGTGGGGTTGTGATTGATCGATAGCATACACATCAACAACGCCTTTGCGAGGCAACGTTTTTGATCTTTCTCCGGAGGATTTTCGGACCGTGTCCGTTCGGCGACAGTGTCACCCCGGAGCCATCAAGATCAACTAATTACCTCCTTCACGACAAGATCAACAAGACCGTCCGTTCGGTACTTCTGTCATCCGCTAATTCGCAGCATATTTGGCCGAATGGGCGCGAGGGCGGATACGGGCAGCATGGGTGTGTCAGGCCGGTGCACCGACCCAGACGGTGAGGGCCTCGGGCAATCCCGCGGCGGCGGGTTCCTCGCTCGCCCATGCGACGTAGCCGTCGGGTCGCAGCAGGACCGCGGCCGGGGTCGGGATTTCGCCGACACCGGGGACGGCCCAGTGCGCGCCGCGGCTGTCGGCGCGGACGATGTCGATTCGGTCGTGCCATTGCGGTACCGCCGGAACGTCGTTTCCGTCGAGTACGAGCAGCACCGGGCGGCCCCCGCGCAGCAGTTCGTGCACTCGGGTCGCGCCCGCCGCGGTCGTGAGATCGGCATCGGGGATGCGGCGGCCGGTGAGCGGGTGCTCACCCTTGATGTCATAGCGTATATCGAGTGCCGTGATCATGAGGCCGAGGCGATGGCGCACCTGCTCCATATCGATCAGATCGCTCATGATGTCGCGCAGCGCGTCGGTATGCGGGCCGGGACGGCCGAGCGCGGTTTGGGCGCGGGTGTTGTGCAGGACCCGGGCCGCGATGGGATGGCGCTCGGTCTCATAGGTGTCGAGCAGTTCGTCGGATGCGTTGCCGCGCAAGGTGGCGGCGAGCTTCCAGCCGAGGTTCACCGCGTCCTGGATGCCGAGGTTCTGCCCCTGGCCGCCCGCCGGGTAGTGGATGTGCGCGGCATCCCCGGCCACGAAGACGCGCCCGACGCGGTAGCGGTCGGCCTGGCGGGCGGCGTCGCCGTAGTGCGAGACCCAGCGCGGGCTGTGCATGCCGAAATCGGTGCCCGCGACCTCGACGAAGCTGGTGCGGAAGTCCTCGAAGCTCAGTTCGGTGCCGCGCTCGAGGACGCGGTCGTGACGCTGCACGACGAGTCGGTACCAGCCGGGCTCGAATTGAACCGCGGAGAAGTCGCCGACACCGCTGCGATGTCCGAAGAAGGGCTGTGCAGGCGGATCGGTCAGTTCGACATCGGCGAGCATGCCGGTCACGGTCGCATCGGTGCCGACGTAGTCGATGCCAGCGAGTTTGCGCACCGCGCTGCGGCCGCCATCGCAGCCGACCAGGTAGGCGGCGCGGATCCGGCGCGGATTCGGGCCGCCGATTTCCACCTCGACGCCCGTTGCGTCCTGGCGGAAGTCGGTGACCGGCGAGGCCCACTGCACGGTCGCGCCGAGTTCGGTTGCGTGCCGGTCGAGTTCGCGCTCGATCACCGACTGCAGCACGGCGAGCATGAAGGGGTAGCGGGTGTTGAAATCGCTGAAGTCCAGGGGTAGGCCGGCGAAGTGTCCGGCCTGCATGATGCGGCCGATCGGGAGCAGATCGTCGAGCAGGCCGCGCTGATCGAGGATCTCCATGGTGCGGGCGTGGATGCCGCCCGCCCTGGATTCGCCGGTCCGCGCCGGGAGTCCGTCGACCAGCGCCACATCCACTCCGGCCAGGCGCAGTTCGTAGGCCAGCATCAGGCCGGTCGGTCCGGCGCCGGCGATCACTACCTCGGCGGTTTCCATGTCGATCTCCTTAACAGCGTTAAACGATTTAACGTTGTTAAGGAGACCAGAACATTGTTAAGCTGTCAAGGGATTCGACAGCGGAGGTGACAGTGAAGATCGATGCCAAGGTGATCGCCGAGGCCGCACTCGGGCTGCTCGATGAGGTCGGTCTCGATGGGCTGACCATGCGCAAGGTGGCCGCCGCACTGGATGTGCAGGCGCCCGCGCTGTACTGGCATGTCAAGAACAAGCGCGAACTGCTCGACGCGATGGCGCAGCGGGTCTTCATATCCGCGGTCGACGGCGTCGAGGCGCCGCGACAGGGGGAGGACTGGCAGGACTGGGTGGTGGCGCTGGCCGGACGGATGCGCCGGTCGATGCTGCGCTATCGGGACGGGGCGAAGGTGCTGGCCGGTACCTACGTCAGTGATGAAGCCATGTGGCGCACTGTGGAATTGACACTGCGCACACTCGAGGATGCGGGATTCTCGGTGGTCGACGCCGAGCGGGTCTTCCCGATCCTGCTGCACTATACGGTCGGGTTCGTTATAGAGGAGCAGGTCCAGTCCGGTGCGGAATACGCCAACGGCAATCCCTACGATCTCGCCCGGCTGGCGCACGCCGTCGATACCGACCGCTACCCCCGAACCGCCCGCATGGTCGCCGACGTCTTCGGGGCCGATTCCGATGCCGAATTCGACCACGGGCTACGCGTCATCCTGGCCGGAATCCTCGCCACCCGAACCGTTTCCGAAACTTCCTGACCTCGGTGGTCAGCGACTGAATCCCAGCAGACCGTCGGCCAGAGTCGAGATCTGCAAGGCGTCGAGAACCTGTAGCCGGACGTCCGGGCATTCGGTGACGGTGATGTGATCGACGACGGCGCGATCCCGGATGACGGTGTCGTTGAGGCCGCCGTTGCGGGCGGCCCAATCGTGCACGGTGCCATTGAAGCTGATCTTGCCGAGCTGTCTGCCCTGGGTGCGCCACTTGTCGACCTCGGGTCCGATCATCTCGCACAGCTGCCTTGCCGCCGTCGGCGTGATCTCGTCCGTATTCGGCACCTGCGCCGAGCTGCCCGGGGGCGAGAACGTAATGGTGATGTTCGGATGTGCGGTGGGGGTGCCGGGCAGCGGATTGATATCGCCGTCGCCGTCGCAGCCGACGAGCAGGACCGCGGCCAGTATCGCCGCGGCCACCGTGGCGGTGGATCCGAGTGCGGGCATCGGTACTCCTTATTATTTCGCTTCGGGCGTCAGCTCGTAGACGACGTAGGCGGTGCGCACCACCGGCAGTGCGACATTGCGCACGCGAATGCCGCCGGGGGTGGTGCCGCGTTCGATGCCCGCATGTGCATGCCCGTGGATCGCGAGGTCGGCGCCTCGGTCGTCGATGGTCTCGCCGAGTAGGTAGGAGCCGAGGAACGGGTAGATTTCGCGCGGTTCGCCGTGCAGGGTGTCGCTGATCGGGGAGTAGTGGGTCATGGCCACGGTGATGTCGGTGTGCAGGCCGGCCAGTGCCTCGCCCAGTGTCTCGGCGAGATCGACAGTGTGGGAGGCGAATTCACGCATGACCCGCTCACCGAAGACGCTCGCGCACTTACCGGCGAAACCACCGCCGAAGCCCTTCGTCCCGGCGATGCCGAGGGTTTGTCCGTCGACCGTGAATTCGGCTGCGGTTCCTTCCAATACGGTGATGCCGTGATCGGTGAGCGTCGCGGTGATCTCATCCTGTGCGTCGCTGTGGTGGTCGTGATTGCCGAGGACCGCGACCACCGGGATACCGAGATCGGCGAATTCCGCGGCGACGACCCGGCCTTCGGCAACGGTGCCGTGCCGGGTGAGATCACCCGCCAGCAGCAGCACATCGGCGCGGTCGGGCAATTGCGCCAGTGCGGGGCGGAATTCGCCGCGTGATTCGACGCCGAGATGTACGTCGCCGATTGCCGCGATCCGCATGCGCCACTCTCCTTTCCGGTCTCAGTCCGCCAGCGCCTCGGTGTCCCGTGGGGCGGCGGGCGGCGTGACGTGCACGTCGTTGTGGATGCGTGCCTGCGGAAGCTGTTCGCGCACCACGGTTTCCATCTGCTGCTTGCGTTCGATGCTGCTCACCTCGCCAACGAGAACGATCACATCGCCGCGGATCGTCACCTGGACGCCGAGTTCGGCGGTGCGCGGATCCTCGGCCAGCGCCCGGCGCAGGTGCGCGACCATATATTGCGGTCGATCCATCTACTGCCCCTCCTTCGGCTCGATCAGGCCGAGATCGTCCACCAGTCCGAGAAAGGCTCGGGCGTAGGGCGAACCAGCGGTTTCCTCGCGCACCCGGTCCCAATCCACCTGCTCGCGCAGATCGCGCGCGACGTGCAGCAGCGGGCTCAGATCCAGTCGGTGCGCATCGAAGACCAGTAATTTGTCGATCATCAGATCGGTCGCACTGATCACCGGCGCTACGGCCGGACCGACACGCATTACGGTGGCCCGATCGAGCAGTTCGTCGGTGACGTCGCGGTTGTTCGGCCGGTAGATCAGGTCGATGAGGACGCCGTCGTCATAGACCTTGGTCAGCCAGTCCTCGGGCGGATCCGCGACCCGCAGTCCGCCACGGGCCAATGCGCTGCGGGCGCGGGCGAGATCGGCGGGTTTGATGAGGATATCCACATCGTGTTCCGAGGCGGGCCCGCCGCGCGCGTACACCGCGCATCCGCCCGCGACCGCGAAGCGGATATCGGTATCCGCGAGCGTGTTCACGGCGCGGGTCAGCGCGTGCAGTAGCTCATCGATGGTCGGGACCATGTATGCGCCATACCCGCGGTTCGCCCTGCTAATCGCCGCCGCGAGGGCGCTGTCGGGGTGTGCGCGCTATCAGGGTTGCGCGCTATCAGGGTTTGCGCGCTATGGCGCCGACCATCAGGCGCTCGATAGTGGTCAACTTGTCACGCACGATGCGGGTCGGACGCCACCGGGGCAGGTAGACCAGGCCGGGCTCGACCAGCTCATAGCCGAGGAACAGGTCGAGGATCTCGTCCTCGGTGCGGAAGCGGCCGCGGCCGAGCAAATCCAGGAAGGATTTCTCGGCTCGCTCGGCCTCCGGGCCCGAGTCGCAGAAGTGTGTGATGAACAGGTGGCTGCCCGAGGGCACGGCGTTCATATATCCATCGACGACGCCCGCCGGATCTTCGTCATCGCGCAGATAGTGCAGCAAGCCGACGAGCATGACGGCCACCGGCCGGTCGAAGTCGATCATCCGCTGCACATCCGGGTGCTCGAGCACGTTATCGGGATTGCGGAGGTCGGCGGTGACGACGACGGTTTGGTCGTTCTCCTCCAGCAGCGCGCGTCCGTGCGCCAGCACGATCGGATCGTTGTCGGCGTAGACGACGTGTGCCCCGGGCTGCAGCGATTGGGCGATCTGGTGGGTGTTCTCCGCGGTCGGCAGGCCAGCGCCGAGGTCGAGGTACTGCTTCAGTCCGGCCTCGCGCGCGAGGTAGCGCACGCCGCGACCCAGGATCTCGCGATTCAGTTTCGCCAGATCATCGATATGCGGCGTGGTCGCACGCAGGTGCTCGCAGACTCTTTCGTCGACGGGGTAGTTGTCCTTCCCGCCGAGCAGCGCATCGTAGACGCGCGAAATGCTCGGCTTGGTCTGGTCGATCTCGACCGTCGACCGGGAAGCTGTCATATCCACCCCTCCGCGCGATACCGGATTGCCTTGCGTGCCTCGAAAAGCGTAGTCACACAAGCAGATGCCGTGCGGATAATTCCCGATTCGATACGAATTCGGTCGGCTCAGTGAACCGATAGTTTGCTGGCCGAAGCGTTCAGTGCGGAGGGCGGGTGGACGCGGCCTGCGCGCATGGCCGACCATGGGGCGATGTCGCTCAGTACGCACGAAGCCGATCTGTTCGAGGGGTTCAGGGGCCGCTTGGAGGCGATCGCCTATCGGCTGCTGGGGTCGGCCAGTGATGCCGAGGACGCGGTGCAGGATGTGTTTCTGCGGTGGCATGCGGCCGACCGGGAACTGATCGAGACGCCGGAGGCGTGGCTGACGAAGGTACTCACCAATATCTGCCTCAATCAGCTCGGCTCCGCCCGGGCGAGGCGGGAAACCTATGTGGGGCAATGGCTTCCGGAACCGGTCCTGGCCGGGGACCGGATGCTCGGTCCGGCCGATACCGTCGAACAGCGTGAGTCGGTTTCCATGGCAATGCTCACCCTCATGGAGCGGCTCTCGCCCAATGAGCGCGTGGTGTATGTGCTGCGCGAGGCGTTCGGGTACGCGCACCGCGAGATCGCGGAGATCCTCGACGTCACCGAGTCGAACTGCCAGCAGATCTACCGGCGTGCCAAGCAGCATGTCACCACCGGACGCGCCCGCACCGAGGTCGATGCGGTCGCCGCGCGGGAGCTCGTCGAGAAATTTCTCGCCGCGGGCCTCAGCGGTGACACCGAGCCACTGATCCGGCTGCTGACCGTTGACGCGGTCAGCATTGCCGACGGCGGTGGCCGGATTCCGGCCCGCAAGGCCCCGGTCATCGGTGCAGTCGGTATCGCGCGGTACCTGCGTGGTGTGTTCCGGCCGACCGATGCCAAGCGCGCCTATGTCGCTGGCCGTCCCGTCTTCTATGCCGTCGTCGTCAACGGCGGTCCCGCGGTGCTGGTCGAGGTCGACGGGCGGGTCTTCGGCATCTTCTGCATCGACCCGACCCCGGACGGCGTCGCGGCGATCCATCTCCAGGTCAATCCCGACAAGCTGGAACGCATTACGCGCCAGTGGGCGGCCACCGGACCGCATCGCCCGCTCGCGGCCGAGTGGTGACCCACATCATAATCCTTTCCTGTCAGGGATCGAGCGGCTGTCCGGTTCAGGAGGTGAGTGCAACCAGACAGGAGCAAGCCATGAAGCACCGCATTGTCGTCCTCGGAGCCGGGTACGCCGGAGCCATCGCCGCCGGTCGCCTCGCCAAGCGGCTGCACCGCGACGACGTCGAGATCACCGTGGTCAATGCCGATCCGGACTTCGTCGAACGGGTGCGCATGCACCAGCTCGCGACCGGGCAGGAGCTGCCACGCCGCCCGCTGCGCGAGGTCTTCGCGGGCACCGGCGTACAGGTCCGGACGGCATGGGTCGGTGCGATCGATGTGGACCGCAAGACCGTCGATCTCACCGGTGAGCACGGCGCCGAGACCCTTGGCTACGACACCCTCGTGTACGCCCTCGGGAGCACCGTCGCCGACTACGGCGTTCCCGGTGCCGCCGAATACGCCTACAACGTCGCCGGGAAGCAGGCCGCGCTGCGGCTGCGGGCGCGCCTGAACGAGCTGGCTTCGGGTGCGACCGTGCTGGTCGTTGGCGGCGGCTTGACCGGTATCGAAGCGGCCGCCGAAATCGCCGATGCCCGCCCGGACCTCCAGGTCACGATCGCCGCCCGCGGCGGGGTCGGCGACTGGCTCAGCGATAAGGCCCAGCGCCACCTGCGCGGCGCCTTCGACCGGCTGGGCATCACGGTCCGCGAACATGCCGACATCACGCGCGTCGAAGCAAACAGCGTGGTCACCGGTTCGGGTGGGCAGATCCCGGCCCAGATGACCGTGTGGACAGCAGGTTTCACCGCGCATCCGATCGCGGCCGCCACCACCCTGGAGGTGTCCGATACCGGGCGGATCGTTGTCGACGGCACCATGCGCTCGGTCTCGCATCCGGATGTGTACGCCATCGGCGACGCCGCGAACGCCATCGGGGTGGGCGGTAGGCCACTGCGGATGGGCTGCGCCACCGCAACCCCGATGGCGTGGCAGGCTGCCGACGCCCTCGCCGCCCGCTTGACCGGTCGCAAGGTTCCCGAGGCCCCGATCGGCTATGCGTCCCAGTGCATCAGCCTCGGCCGCCGCGACGGCATCTTCCAGCGCGTGACCGCCGCCGACGAGCCCACGGACACCGTCGTTACGGGCCGGATCGGCGCCCGCATCAAGGAATTGGTCTGCGCGGGCGCGGCTTGGAGCGTCACCCAGCCGACCATGCTGATGCCGAGCCGCCGCCGCCACCTCGCCGTGCCCGCCGAAGTGGAGACCCACGTCGTCACCGCGTGACGCGGCCATCGCATTCGGACGCAGCGGCGAAATGGGGGCCGAAGCCACGCGGACGGGTGGCCCAGAACTCCCCGAGTGCGATGCGTCCGGCATGCGGCTCGGAGTCTGGTGGGCCGTGTGGTGTGCGTCTGACGTGGGACTGGGAGTCTGGTGGGCCGTGTGGTGTGCGTCTGACGTGGGACTGGGAGTCTGGTGGGCCGTGTGGTGTGCGTCTGACGTGCGACTGGGAGTCTCGAGGCCCGCGTGGTGTGCGGTCCACGGCGTGCCTGGAGGTGGAATGGGGGCAACGGTTCCTGCCCGTGGCCGGTCAGGTGGCGTCGAACCAATGGTCGGCGGGGGCGAGGCGGTCGAATGTATCGGAGATTTGGGCGACCAGGGCCCAGGGGCGTTGGGTGTCGGTGGTGGCCTTGCCGTTGGTGAGGATGGCGCCGGACAGGCCGCGTGCCGGGTCGGCCCAGCCGTATTGGGTGGTCAGGCCGCTGCGGCCGAAATGGGACTGGGTGTTTCGGCCGAATTTGGATCGGCGGGCACCCAGTTCGTAACCCGCGCGGCTTACCCGTCCGGCCAGGCCGGGTAGCCGCGGCGCGGGTTGGATCGCCGCGCGGAGGGTTTCCGGCTTCATGATCCGGATTCCGTCGAGTTCGCCACCGCGGGTGAGGATTTCGTAGAAGCGGGACAGTTCGCCGGCCGTGGTCACGAGGTTGCCCGAGGGCAGTTCGGCGGTCAGGAAGGCCCGGTTCGCGGATTTGGCGGTTGCGCCGTCCACTCGGCCGCCGAGTGCCTTGCGCGCCAAGAAGGTCGACATTCGCGACGGCGCGGGGCCGGTCTTCACGCTGGGCACGACCTTGTCGACATCCTCGGGGCGGACACCGAAGTTGGTCCAGCGGAAGCCGAACGGCTCGAGTACCTGCTCGGCCAGGTGCTCGCGCATCCGCTTGCCGGTGGCCCGCTGCACCAGCAGGCGTTGGATCAGACCGCTGGTCAATGCGTGGTAGACCCGGAACCGGCCCGGTCGCCAACTCGGCACCAGATCGGCGAGCCCCCGCACGGCCAACTCCTCGTCGAGCACCAGCTCGACCCCCTTGTACGGCGGCGTGACAAAGGGCACCCCGGCCGAATGCGACAGCACATCGCCGATCGTGATCGCCTCCTTGCCATGGGCCGCGAACTCCGGAATGTACTTGCACACAGGATCATTCAGCTCGAAGGCGCCCTGCTCGATGAGCATGAACATCAGCGCAGCGGACACCCCTTTGGCGGTGGAGAAGCCGCAGAACGGTGTCTCCGGCGTAGCGAGCACCTTCTGCGCATCAGGGCTGTCTCTCGGCGCATTACCCCAGCCGTGTCCGATGGTCCGGTTCAACAGGATCTTGCCGTTGCGCCGCACACATGTCTGGATCGCGGGCGTCGTGCCCAACCGGTACCACGCCTGCACCGACGCCCAGAGCGACTCGACCTCGCCGCTGGACGATCCGGCATCCGCCGGATCGTCCTCGTGCCCAACCGTCGTCACCGCGTCCAGATCATCGGCGACGGTCACCAACGTGGCAGGAAGTACCTTCACGCGGCCAGCATATCGACGGTGATCGTTCGGCTGGTCACGTTGCGCGACTACATCGATTCCCGATCCTCGGAGACCTCGACGCCGATTCGGAAGCAACCGTGCAATCGGCGCGCAAACACCGGCCGGAGTGGTTTCGCGGCCGAAGCACGGGTACCCGACAGGCAGGAGGTGTTCGACATGCCCAAGGAATGGAGCAATAAGCAGGAACGCCAGTACGAACACATCAGGGATTCGGCGCGGGAACGCGGCGCGACCCAGCAGCGCGCCGAGGAAATCGCCGCCCGCACGGTCAACAAGAATCGTGCGCAAGCCGGGCAGACCAGGACCGCGAGCCGCACCTCGATCCAGGACAAATCGCCCCAGCAGCGCGGCGGGCAGCGCTCGGGCCGCCGCGGTCCGAAGGGCCCGACCCGCGACCAGCTCTACAACGAGGCCAGGCAGCGAAATATCAAGGGCCGTTCGAAGATGACCCATCTGGCCCGTGCCATCAGCGATGCTGGGTGGGGTGAGTTTGCCCGCATGATGGGCGACAAACAGGACTGGCGCGGCGGAGAGGTGCTGCTGGCCGATCGATGGTTCCCGTCCAGTCGCACATGTTCTCGTTGCGGGAATATGAATCACGCGCTGACACTGGCGGATCGGGTGTTCGCCTGCGACTGTGGACACACCCTCGATCGTGATCTCAATGCCGCAATCAACCTCGCCGCCTGGGGCGAGAAAAACTGTGAAACCCAGGTCCGGGAGCCCGAAGCGCGAGCCCCGGTCATCAACGTCTGCCGACGGGAAGGCGCTGGCCCACACGCGGGTGTGAGTGAAACCGGCCCGAATGAAGCGGAAACCGACATCCACGCCACCTCGGTGGTCGTGGGTTAGGACACCCGAGAAGGGTGGTGTCATCCAATAAATCGATTGGGAGATGCGCTGTAGCCTCGGGTTATGTGCCGAAATATCACCGCGCTGCGCGGGCTGGAGCCCGCGGCGACGTCGGAAGAAGTGCATGCGGCTGCTCTGCAGTTCGTTCGCAAGGTAGGCGGGCTGTCCAGCATTTCCGCCGCTACCCGTCCGGCGGTCGATGCCGCGGTTGCCGATATCGCGGCCGCCACGATGCGGCTGCTCGAGCAATTGCCGGAGCGTAAAGCCCCGCCGAAGACCGTGCCGCCGCTGCGCCGCCCCGAAGTGCAGGCTCGCATCCACGCTCACACGCATGACTGAGTCCGGGCTGCCTGAGTTCGGGCTGCTCTGAGCAGATCTGCTGAGGGCAGCGCGGCGAGATTTTCGCGGTGCGCGCGGGGCACGGTGGAGTCATGGCTCACGATGACAAGACACCGTTGTTCAGTTGGCGCGCCAGGGAGCAGTTGCTCAGCAGGCGAATATTGGTGCTGGACGGCCCCCTCGGCGACGATAACGGGACCCTGCTGATGACTCAGCTGCTCACGTTGGCGGCCGAGGACGCCGAGGCGGGGATCTCATTGTGGATCCACTCCCCGGGTGGTTCGGTTCCCACAATGCTCGCCATTCGCGATGTGATGCGCCTGATACCGTGCGAGGTATCCACATTGGCGCTCGGATTGGCTTGCAGCGCAGGGCAATTCCTGTTGTCCGCGGGTACGCCGGGGCGGCGCTTCGCGCTGCCGCACGCGCGGGTGCTGATGCATCAGGGGTCGGCCGGAATCGGCGGCAGCGCCGTCGATGTCGAGGTGCAGGCCGATGATCTGCGCTACACCGTGGAGACCGTGCTCGGCATCATCTCCGGCGATACCGGACAGCCCTATGACCGGATCTACGAGGATTCGCTGCACGACCGCTGGTTCAGCGCGACGCAGGCCAAGGAGTACGGCTTCATCGACCACATTGTCGACTCGTTCGGGCAGATCGTGCCCCAGCGCCAGCGGATCGGAATCTCGGCATGACCTACACCATTCCCAATGTGATCGCCCAGCATCCGCGCGGCGGCGAGCGCATCACCGATATCTACTCGCACCTGCTGGCCGAGCGGATCGTCTACCTGGGCACCCCGATCGACGCCGGGGTGGCCAATGCGCTCATCGCGCAACTGCTGCACCTGGAGTCGGAGAGTTCGGAACAGGACATCAACCTCTACATCAACTGCGAGGGCGGTGATCTGTCCGCGATGCTCGCGATCTACGACACCATGCAGTTCATCAAGGCTCCGGTGCTCACCACCTGCGTCGGCCAGGCCATCGCGGTCGGCGCGGTCCTGCTCGCCGGTGGCGCCCCCGGTCGCCGATCCCTGCTGCCGCACGGGCGCGTGGTGCTGCATCAGCCAGCCGCCCGCGGCCAGGGCGCGATTCCGGATCTGATCCTGCAGGCCGATGAGTTGGTGCGGATGCGCGGCGAGATCGAGTCGATCCTGGCTCGGCATACCGGGCAGTCGGTGGAGCGGCTGCGTCACGATACCGACCGCGATCGCGTATTCACCGCCCAAGCGGCGGTCGACTACGGTCTCGTCGACAACGTGCTCGGTTCCTAACGCCGCGCCAGTCAGCTCCCGCCGTATTCGCCCCCCTGGGGCCAGGGTGCGGTCGAAGGTAGTCGAATGGTGGTCGCCCAGGCCGTATTCGACCGCCGGATGACTACGCCCGGCAAGCAGCCGGAGTGGGTGGCGGAGCGATCTATTGGCATGGGATTTGGCTGGTGCTCGGCCGTACGCGGCGGGCTGCCCAGGTGACGGCGGCGCCGACGGGCGTGCCGAGCAGCCAGCCGACAAGGACATCGGTCGGCCAGTGCGCGCCGAGATACACCATGCATCCGCCGATGAAGACTACCGCCGCGGCCAGTGCCGCACCCGCCGTGCGGCGGGTACGGGCCGATTCCCAGTTCACCGCCAGGAAGACGGCCATCGCCAGTGCCGAGGTGGCGGCGGCATGGGTCGATGGCATTGCCCAGCCCTGGATCTCGGGCCACACCGTCAGATCTCCGCTCGGGCGCGGCCGCCCGATCACCTGCTTCAGGTTGTGCGCGATCAGGTCGGCGAGCAGCAGACTCGCCGCTGCGGCAGCGCCGACCCGCCAACTCCTGGTCACGACCACGGCCGCCACCCCGGCGAGCGCGAGCAGCCCGAGCACCTCGATACCGACCCCGGCATCGCCGATCGCCCGCACCGCCCGTGTTACCGCATCCTGTCGCGTCTCGGCGACGACGCGCATGATGCCCTCGTCGAATCCCACTATCTGCGAGTCACACAGGGGCAGGCTATGCCGCAAGCACCATGAGAGTGGGCGTTGCGCTGGCACGCGGTGCGGACTGCCGGGGGAAGGCGGGCCGACGGAGTGCGCGCAAGTCGTCGGCCACGTGTTCGGTCAGACCGAAGAGGGTGGTGCCGAGTGCACCCGCCAAGGCCGCGATCATCTCGCTCGACGGTTCCTTGCGCCCTCGCTCCACCTCGGAAAGGTATTGCGGCGAAATGCCCGCTCGCCCAGCGGTTTCGACGAGCGTCTCGCGCTGCTCGCGCCGCAGCGTGCGCAACCGTTCGCCGAGCACCTCACGCCACAGTGGCTCGGCCTGCCTCGGCTGGTCGGCGCGTCCGCCCGGGATCGAGTGCAGTCTCGGATGCTCGGTCATATCCAGAGCGTACGACCGCGACCACCGATCCGGTCGATCATTACGCTCTGGGCGTACAAACCGCGAAGGCCCCATGTCCAACGGACACAGGGCCTTTCGCGTCGAGTCGAGATCAGGGCAGCGGAATCCACTGGCCGAACAGCCAGAATCCGTGTCCGGCTGGCTGCTGATCCGGCTGCTGATGTTCCTGATGCTGATCCGGCCGCTGCTGATCATGCCCCTGCTGCTGCTCGGCGGCCGGACGCTGATCGGCCCCCGGATCGGCACTCGCCGCACCGGTGCCGACACCGAGCAGGCCGACGAGCACACCGCCCGCGATCGCACCCTTCGCCAGCTTCGACTTGATCTTCATCCACGTTCCTCCTGTTGTCGAGCCTCGATCCGAGACCGTCGACCCGTTCGAACCGGACCGACACGACAATGCTCGGGGCTCGGCATTTGCGCCCCTTAGGCCGTGGCTGTGAGTTAGCTGTATGAACCATAGCTAGGAGTACGCTCATCCATCGGCGGCATGCCCGATCAGCTCACCCGGATCGTCGCCGGATTCTTCGCGGCCTTCGGTGACCCTGATGATGTCACGGGGCGAACTTCGCCTCGCGGAGGAAGGAGAAGGCAATGACCATCCGGAAGGTGACCGTCCTCGGGACCGGGGTGCTCGGTTCGCAGATCGCGTTCCAGACCGCATTCCACGGATTCGACGTCACCGCCTACGACATCAGCGACGATGCGCTGGCCGGTGCCCGCGACCGCATTGCGAACCTGGCGGCGACCTATCGCGACGAGGTGTCCGGCGCGGATGGCGGCAAGGCCGAAGCGACCGCGGCGGGCATCGCGCTGACCACCGATCTCGCCACGGCGGTGCGCGATGCCGATCTGGTGATCGAAGCTGTGCCGGAGGTCCTCACCATCAAGGACCAGACCTATCAGCAGCTCGGCGAGCTCGCGCCGGAGCGCACGATCTTCGCCACCAACTCCTCCACCCTGCTGCCCAGCGATATGAAGGACTTCACCGGTCGCCCGGACCGGTTCCTCGCCTTGCATTTCGCGAACCAGGTGTGGAAGTACAACACCGCCGAGGTGATGGGCACACCCGAGACCGATCCGAAGGTATACCGGGCGGTGGTCGAATTCGCTGCGGCAATCGGCATGGTGCCGATCGAATTGCACAGGGAAAAGGCGGGTTACGTCCTCAATACGCTGCTCGTGCCGCTGCTCAACGCCGCCATGTCCCTGAGCGCGGGCGGCTTCGCCGAACCGGACGCGGTCGACAAGACCTGGCGGATCGGCACCGGTGCACCCTACGGGCCATTCCAGATGCTCGATGTCATCGGCCTCACCACCCCCTACAACATCCTCGCCAATAGCGACGAGGACGGGCAGCGGCTCGCGGCCTGGCTCAAGACCAACTACATCGACAAGGGCAAGCTCGGCATCGCCACCGGCGAGGGCTTCTACAAATACACCCCGTAGTTCGCAGACCTGAAGTACCGAGCTGTTCCCGCCGCGCGAACCGGGGTGCGCGCGGTGAAATCGGGTTGATTCGGCCGCCGCTGGCGCCCAATGGGTTTCGGGTCAGCGGCGATCGCCGAAAGCGGAGTCCGATGCCGGGTGGCGAACTAGAATCGGTTCGGTGGGGCAGGACTCGTCGACAAAAGATAATGCGGCGCGGCCGAAGCTGGTGCGCGTTGCGGTAATCGGTGGCGCTGCGGTGGTGACCGTGCTGGTTGTGATCGTGGCGTTCGTGATCGGCTCCGACGACAGCGGCTCCGGCGGTGGCGTCGCCACTCCGGTCGCGCGCCCGGACGATACAACTCCGGTGGCCGCGGTGTGGGCGGTGCCGAAAGTGTTTCTGGGCGAATGGAAGGGCGTCGCCAGCGACGGTCGCGCCGCACACGACATCGTGCTGACCATCAAGTCCGGTAAGAATGCCGAGGAGGTCGCCACCTCATCGGATACCGATGAGAGTTCCGGTAACCGCTGCGATCGGATCGGACGCATGGTCAGCGGCACCGAGACCGAGCTCGTCTTCGCTGGGCGCCTGACCGGCGGTATCGACTGCGAACTGGGCATATCAACGGTCGAGCTGCGGCCGGATGGCACCGTCACCTACCGCGCGGGTCAGGGCGGTGCCATTATCGGCACACTGCGCAAGAGCTAACGGCTCGAGACCTTTTCGCGGATATCCGCTTCCGCGAACCAGGTTCGGTAGAAGGTGTACGCCAGTGCGGCGAAAACACCGAGGAGTGCGACGCCGAACGGGAACGGGTAGTTCGCCATCGGCAGCGCGAGATAGCGTACGCACAGGAGTACGCCCGCGAATGTCGCGATACCGAAGGCCACCACCCGCGCCCGCCCGCGGTCCCAACCCCGGTCGGGATCGCGCAGAACCGATTCCACGGTCAGGCACAGTGTCGCGCCCGCCACCAGATCGACGCCGTAGTGCGCGCCGAGGCCGAGCGTCGCGATCAAGGTGCAGACCAGCCAGAACCCACCGCCCCAGCGCAACCAGCGCGGTCCGCGCCGGGAATGAATGAACAGCGATAGCGCCCACGCGGTATGCAGTGACGGCATGCAATTTCGCGGGGTGATCCCGTCGAACGGCATCGATTCGACCGAGGACGGCAGTGCCGGAACGATATTCGGCCACACATCGGCGAGTTCGAAACCATGTCCCTCCGGCCCGAATGCGAGCACCGGTCCCACCACCGGGAAGACCACGTAGAACAGCGGACCGACCACCCCGAGGGTGAGGAATGTGCGCACCAGGTAGTGCCGCGGCCAGATACCGGTCGTCACATTGCGCAGCTGCCAGGCGGCGACCACGATCGCCGCGACCGGCAACTCGAAGTACACCCACCGCACCACACCGAGCGGCACCGGCCCCGCCGCATCCAGTACCTGCCCGACCAGCCACGACGGATTCCCGAGCGCGTGATCGGCCAGTTCCGCATAGGGATCGAGCACCATCGGGCAGGCCCACGCGGTGATGTCCAACCAGATCTCGCCGACCTTCGTCGCCAGGATCAGCAGCGCACCGAGCGCGATGGTCCGCAGCGCCGTTTCGCGCCGCGCCCCGGTCCAGCGCACCGCGGCGAACACGGCCAGCGCGGTCAACACAATGGTCGGACCATTGCCGACGGTGAACGACCGCCCCTCGATCGCTCGAATGATCACAAAGATCACGTCGATGCCGACCGCGGCCGCCAAGGCGCGCACCCGAACCGGCGCCGAAACCCCGATCAGCGCCAGCAGAAATCCCGCCCACGGCGTGGTCGCGGACTTGGGCCGCCCGACGTAATCCCAGGAAAGGCTGGTAAGCGGTCCCAACGCGTCGATGTGCACGGCCATGAGCTGACCAGCGACGAGCACCAGAACCGCGCCCGCGATGCTGCCCCAGATCACCCAGGATCGAAACCGACGCGCAACGCCCACTCTCTCGCCAGGTGGGCTGGAACTGTCTTGCGCGTCGTAGATAAGCATTCCGACATCGTAAACACGACGTGAACACCACTGTGCGCGACGATTAACGGAGCCTGTGAGTTCCGGTGGGGGCGCGGTCGTTCGCACCCGCGCCCCTACGCGGAGCCGAGTTCACTCATGGCTATGGCGTTCGGCCACCACGGTGCCATCGCACCCGTCAGCCAACGGATGCTTGCATGCCGGTCACGATCGGATGGCCGAACCGCGTCGGAGTCAGGGACGGGCGATGATGACGGGGCAGTCGGTGCCGTGCAGGACGGCTTGGCTGACCGAGCCGAGTGTCATGCCCGCGAAGCCGCCGCGACCGTGGCTGCCGACGACGATCAGTTGGGCGTCTTGGGATTCGGCGAGTAGGCGTCGGGCGGGCCGGTCCTCGGCGACCACCCGCTGCACTTCGAGGTCGGGGTACTGCTCCGCGTAACCGACCAGGTTCTCGGACAGCAGTTGCTCGGCCTCTTTCTGCATATCGGCGCGGGAGATGTAGCGGTTGAATTCGGACCAGGTGAGCACGGCGCGCACGGTGGTTTCGCGATGCGCGGCCTCGTCGAAGGCGATCTCGACGGCGCGGACGCTGACGGGTGAACCGTCGACACCGACCAGTACGGGACCGAGAAGCCGATCCGGTAGGTAGTTCTCGGGTTCGGGGATGACCGCGACCGGGCAGTGCGCGTGCCGGGCCACGGCGGTACTCACCGAGCCGAGGAGGCCGCGGCGGAAGGCGCCCAGACCGCGGGTTCCGACGACCAGCAGGCGGGCGTCCTTCGAGCGGTCGAGCAGCACCGGGATCGGCGGCGCTTCGACCACGAAGGTGCTGATGTCGAGCTCGCCGACGGGCGCGGCCGCGGCGGTGGCGAATTCGCTTGCGGCGGCAACGGCCGAGGCACCGGCGGCTCGGTAGGCGTCGTAATCGATCTGGTTGAAGGCGATTCCGGGACCGAAGTCCATTGGGGCGCCGATGCCGTACACGATGTGCAGGGGTGCGCGGTGGCGGACGGCGTCGACGGCAGCCCAGCGCACGGCCTCGGCCGCGACCTCGGAGCCATCGATACCGACGAGCACAGGTGGATTGATGGTGTTGGCGGACATATGATTTCGCCCTTCTGCGGGACCGGTAGTGCCTACTGTGGGTGAACGACCATGACCGGGCAATACGCGGTCTGTACGAGCGCATTGCTGGTGGAGCCGAGCAGCAGCCCGCCGAAACCGCCGCGTCCTCGGCTGCCGAGCACGAGCAGCTGTGCCGACTGCGACCACTCCAGCAGTGCCTGCCGCGCCCCCGACAGGTAGACCTTGCGGATGACCTGCACATCCGGATACTTCTCATGCCAGCCCGCGAGCTGTTCGGCGAGCAGCGTCTGTCCGGCGGTCTCGACGTCGCGGTCGGGGATGGTGTAGGGGAGTCCGGCGAAGCGGTCGTAGTACGGATCGCTCCAGGCATGCACCGCGACGAGCTGGGTATTGCGCTCGCTGGCCTCTTCGAACGCGGCCGCAACAGCGGCCGTGCTGACCGGTCCGCCATCGGCGCCGACCACGACCGGGCCGCTGTGCCGGATCTGCCGTCCGGTGTCGCTATCACGGATCACCACGATCGTGCCGCGGCCGTGGCTGGCGACCGCGAGCAGGGTCGACCCGAGATGACTCAGGGTGCCGCCCGCGCCCGCCGCGCCGATCGCGACCAGATGCGCGGTTTCCGATCGCTCGATCAACAGGTGCGCCGGATTGTCCTCGGAGACTTCGGTTTCCACGATCAGGGTCGGATCTACCTTTTGGGCGAGTTGGCGTGCCCTGTCGACCAGCTCCGCGCCTGCGCGGCGGATCGCATTGATCACCGGGGGCATGACGACGTCATACATCCCATAGACGGACCCGGCCGCCGCGAGGTCGAGGCCGTACACGATGCGCAGTCGGCGGCCCCGCTGCGACGCGGTCTCGGCGGCCCATCGAACGGCGAGGTCGGCGGCTTCGGAGCCGTCGACACCGACCACTACTTCGGCCGATGCCAGCCGGTGCGGATCAGTGTGGTGCTGGATGGTCATGGGCGCGTCCCTTCGGATCCCGGATAAGCGGCTATCCGAAGATTAGGAATCCGAGGCGGTCCGGCACGCCTGGCGTTGGTCATGAACCGCAAGGCCCAAAGGCCGCTCCTGGGGTATCCGCGTGGCCCTATGTGATCGTCGTTCGGGCCGGATCGCGCATAACTACCCGGGCAACGGTGCCGACCACCGCAGCACCGTGCCCCCTCTCTCGCCTTTGGTCACGCTGAAGCTGCCGCCCGCCTGCTCGGCGCGCGCCGCCAGATTCGCCAGCCCGCTCATCCGCTGCAGGTCATCGGGTACGCCGATACCGTCGTCGGTCACCTCGATGGTGACATCGTCGCGCACCCGGAGCTGGACCGAGAGCGTTGTCGCATGCGCGTGCCGCACCACATTGCTCACCGCCTCGCGCAGCACCGCCTCGACATCGTCCGACATCGGCGACTCCAGCACCGATACCGGCCCCGCGAGACGGATCGTGGTGCGTAGCCCGCTTTCGCCGACCATATCCGCGATGACGCCGTGCAGGCGCTTGCGCAGCGTCGGTGCGTCCGCGGTGGTGCTGCTGTGCAGATCGAAGATCGAGTGGCGGATGTCCTGCACGATCGTCTGGATGTCCTGAATGGTGTCGGCGAGCCGGGATCTGACCTCGGGGGCGCGCGCCCGCTGCGCGGTGCCCTGCAGCGAAAGGCCGACCGCGAACAGTCGCTGGATGACGTGGTCGTGCAGGTCACGGGCGATCCGGTCGCGGTCGGAGAGCACATCGAGTTCGCGCATCCGCCGCTGCGTGTTCGCCTGCTGCAAGGCCAGTGCGGCCTGGTCGGAAAAGGCGGCCATCATCGACTGTCCGGCCGCGTCGAGCTGGTGTGTGCCGCTCGGCCGCACGGTGGCGAGCACACCGATGACTGCGTCCTCGGCGCGTAGCGGCAGGATCAGTGCCGGGCCGTATCGTTCCGGCACATCGAAGATCGGGCTGAACTTCAATTCGTCGACCGCGACCACCCGTCCGTTGCGGAACACCTCCGCGGAATGCGATTCGCCCATCGGAATTCGGTGTCCGAGCAGTTCATCGGCGCCGATTCCCGCGGCGGCGACCACCACCAGCTCGGTGACATCTTCGGCGGGGATGTCGGCATCTTCGGGGAGCGCGAGGAATGTGCACGCCGACTGAGTGAGGGTCAGGGCCCGATCGGCGACCAGTTCGAGGGCGGCGCCGGGTTCGCCGCCCGCGAGCAGTTCGGTGGCCACATCGCGGTTGGCCTCCAGCCATTGCTGCCGGATTCGGGACTGTTCGTAGAGGCGGGCGTTGGCGATGGCGATACCCGCGGCGGCCGCCAGCGCCTGCACCACGACCTCATCGTCCTCGGTGAA
>NZ_JBEXLC010000153.1:0-21182 GCF_040609795.1 Nocardia sp. NPDC004604 | reverse complement strand
GGCCTGATGACCTCGGTGCTGCTCACCCCGGACGGCAGGACCTGTGAGGCCGAGGCCGCGCACGGTACCGTGACCCGGCACTACCGCCAGCACCAGCAGGGCAAGCCGACCTCGACCAACCCGATCGCGTCGATCTTCGCCTGGACCCGCGGCCTCGAGCACCGCGGCAAGCTGGACAACACCCCCGAGGTGATCGGCTTCGCGCAGACCCTCGAGGACGTCGTCATCAAGACCGTCGAGGGCGGCCAGATGACCAAGGACCTCGCGCTGCTCGTCGGCGGCGACCAGGGCTACCTGACCACCGAGGAATTCCTCGGCGCGCTCGACGCCAACCTGGCCCGCGCCCTGCGCTGAGCTTCCCCGCCTCTCCGCGCCTCTTGCCGGTCGTCGGTGCAGATCTTCGCACCGGGCTGCCGGTAATTGCGCGGCTGGGGGCGGGGCGTTCCCGACGAGTTACCCGTGTTCGAGCGAAATTAGTTGTCGCTCGAACAGGCTGATGTGAAAGCCGGGCTCCACCTACTGTGTGGAGCATCGGTGTTGAGCTGGGCACCTGCACCACGACGGTGGTAAAGGTGCCCGCACTGTTTCCGCGACCCGCGCGCGGCGGCCTTTCACGTGATCCGCATCTTCCTGCTGGGTGCCCGCAGGCGACATGTTGCCGTCGGGCTGCCCGATATGCGCGGTGCGGCCGTGGCTCGTCCGAATTCTCGATGCTGACGTGGGGGAACTCACGTCTACCCGGGAAGCGACAGGAGTCGCTGGGCGGTTACATGAATACGTGACCGGTTCCGTTGCCACCCAGACCCCAGCACCCGCCGAGGCCGAACGGACGGACTGGCATATTCCCGCGATGCTGGCCCTTGCCCTCGGCGGATTCGGAATCGGCACAACCGAATTCGTCACGATGGGTTTGCTGCCCGATATCGCCAGCGCCATGAAGGTATCCGAGCCGACCGCGGGGCATGCGGTATCGGCCTATGCGCTCGGCGTGGTCATCGGAGCTCCGGTGATCGCCGCGCTGGCCGCACGGGTGCCGCGCAAACGTCTGCTCATTGCCCTGATGGTGGCGTTCACCATCGGAAATGTGGCGACCGTTGCTGCGCCCTCCTTCGAAACCCTCGTCATCGCCCGATTCGTTTCCGGCCTGCCGCACGGCGCGTACTTCGGTGTCGCCTCGCTGGCCGCCGCCACATTGGCTCCGGTCGGGCAGCGCGCAAAGGCGGTTGCTGCGGTTATGCTGGGATTGAGCGCCGCCAATGTCGTCGGCGTTCCCAGCGCCACCTGGCTGGGCCAGCATCTGGGCTGGCGCGACGCCTTCGTGGTGGTCGCGGTGATCGGCATCGCCACGGTCGCCGCCCTCATTCGGTTCGTTCCCGAACTGCACGGCATCCGGATCACCAATCCGATGACCGAACTCGGCGCACTCCGTCGCCCGCAGGTACTGCTGACCCTGCTGGTCGGTGCGATCGGCTTCGGCGGCATGTTCGCCGTCTACACCTACATCACCACCACGCTGACCGATGTGGCGGGCATGCGGCTGGGTCTGGTTCCGTTCGTGCTCATGCTCTTCGGCCTTGGCATGGTCGCGGGCAATATCGTCGGCGGCATTCTCGCCGACCGCGGCGTCGACCGGGCGATCTACCTCTCGATGATCGCCATGGTGGTCATTCTCGCGGGATTCGTTGCCGCCGCACACAATCCGTACACCGCGGGCATCGGCGCCTTCCTCATCGGCGCATCGGGCGCCGCGCTCGCGCCAGCTCTGCAGACCCGGCTGATGGATGTCGCCGCCGACGCGCAGACACTCGCCGCGGCGCTCAATCACGCCGCCCTCAATATCGCCAATGCCGCGGGCGCGTGGCTGGGCGGGCTCGTGATCGCGGCGGATCTCGGCTACACCGCTCCGGCCGCGGTCGGCGCGGGGCTGGCCGTCCTCGGCGTGCTGTTGTTCACCTTCACGGTCTGGGCCGCGCGCCGAACGTAGGCGTCAGGTGCTCGGTTGCGGTGCGACAAGTCCCATTATCTGCGGTAAATCGTTAGCGCCGGATTCCGCGCGAATGTGCATTCTGACACCAAATCGCCAGGTCGACGCCCTACACGGCATCGTCACGGTTCTGTCGAGACTCCGAACAGCGGCAGGCACTCCGCCAGCCCGGTCACTTCCACCGGCACGCTCCGATGTGCTTCCCATCGAGCGCGGGTCAGCCGCAGCCGTCGTATCACCGCCGGTTTTCCCCGGACCGCGTGCACCTCGAGCCCGTCCTGCTCGTACCCAAGTTTGTGTGAGACCCCGTGCGAGCCCATGTTGTCCTCGAACGCGCCCGATACCGCCGAGTCGGCCCCGAGATGAGCGAAGGCCAATTCCAGAACTGCGGCCCGCATCTCGGTTCCGATGCCTTGGCCGTGGTAGGTCCGGCCGAGCCAGGATCCGCTGTTCACCTCGGAGCAGACCGCGAAGTTCTTCGCACTGATCGTTTGGGTTCCGACCAGCTCCCCGTCTCGGAGCACAACGAGGTTGAGTGTCCACGCGTCGACTTGCCAGTCGGCCCAGCATCGCCAGTGCCACCGCAGAACCCGCTGCGCACGTTCGTCCGGTTCCGCATCCGTCCACTCCGCCGTAAACGGCTGCACCGCAGGATCGTGTACTCCCGCAGCGGCCAGCCCGGCAAGTGCGCCCAAGTCCTCCAAACCGGGCATCCTCAGTTCCAGGCGCGGTGTCCGTACCTGTAGTCCGGCTAGGGGCCAGTACTTCATCAGGCTCATGCCCGCCATCATGACCGCCGGGCGGCATTCGTGGCCACGGGTTTCACCAGCGATGGACCCTGCACCAAATAGCCGCGGCCACAATCATTTACGTCTGACTCCGGCATCAAGCCCGCGAGGGATCACCGCGTTAGCGCCGGATTCCGTTCGGTTGCACCACTACCCCCCGATACGACTCGGTCTCGGCGAATTCGTGACGGTTGAATACGCGATTCCACCAGTGCGGGACCCCGACCGGCCCGCACGGGCCGTCTGGCCTCCTATAAGACCCACCTCTTGGTGGTTCCCGGTGGTTAGGCTCCTCTTGAATAGCTGTGCCCGCCCGGCCGGTCCATAGGGCTTGGCGGGCACAGCGTTCCGCGTGGGCTACGGGACCGTCAGCGCCGCAACCATACCTTCAGAATGACCGTCACGGCGGAGGCCGCGGCGCCCAGGAGGAACACGGCGGCTGGCCCGCACATCGTGACCACCGCGAGGACGGTCAACAGAATCGCGATCAGCGCGGCGAGATCCACGACAGCTTCGCCCACGGAACGGGGGACCGGTGCGCGCCCCTCGGGCTGTGCCGGAACAGGGTTGGAGATGGTGGATGGCATTGCGTTTCTTTCGTTCTCGATGGAGTAGGAGTTCGTGGAACCGGTTCCGTCGAGAACCCTCCCAGCCCCGAAAACCAATGTTGCAAATCTCGTATCCGAAATCCGCTAGCTACATGTAAGTGGTTGCAGCACAACGTATTACCGCCGGTCACCACCATGGTTGGTCGTCGATTCTGACGCGCAGTTCCAGCAGTGCCCATGCAGCGACCAGTGCTCCTGCTAAAACGGTGCCGGCCAGCGGAACGGTCGCTGCGTCGAGAACTAGCTGGATGAAGACGCCGAGCCCGAGGGCTATGACGATCAGGCCAGCGCCTCGCCAGTTGCGTAGGTCGCGCCCCAGGATGACATCGAGCCATATGAGCGCGGAGACGAAGACCAGCAGCCCGGTTCCCGCGGCCAGGTAAGCAGTTGCGTGGCCGCCTGGGTCGGAGCGACGGCGCTGGCGCCGATTGCGACCGAGGCGACCAACCGGCTAGGACGACGCAGCGACCGTAGTCGCACGATCGCTGGATTGCGAACGACCACTACGGCGTTCAAGCCGATCAGCACCACCGCAACCCAGGCGGTCTGATGCAATGGGATCTCCTTGAGCACCAAGAACACCAGGGCGGTGCCGAGCAGCATCGCGAGGTTAAGCCTCGTCGTAGTAAAAATCCGTACCTGTGGGGCGGCCAAACGCAGCATTCACGATGCTGCGCGAACAGATCGTTGCCTGAGCGCCATTGGTGGCCATCATCGTGCTCAGCACGTCGGGAAGGTTCGGTACCAGTGTCGAGCTGAGCACAGATGGCTCTGGTCGCGAATTCCGGCATCAGTTGGTCGCGGATTCGAGTGTCGGTTCGATGGGTCTGAGGCCGTGTTCTGGTCGTGAAATTGGGCATCGTCCGAGTGGCGTGTCGCTCGAACTGCCCGTGTCGGGATGGGAGGTGTTCGGGGACTGTCTGGTTCGGGAGTGTGGCCCCCTGTAGGTGTGCTGCAGAAGGTGCGCTTGTCGGCCCTGGAATACAGAAACTCTCAGGAGGCGCGAAGTAGCTTCGGCAGCAGCGTGTTTCGTCCGGGACTTGGTTGCGCCGCAGTCGATGTCGGCCGCATACGGTCAGGGCTTGGGCTTCGAGGGGGTGCTTGCGCACAGCGCAGTGGTGAGGGCGGTGCGCATGTCCGCCCCCGCCTGTGCGTCGCTGCCACCCGGGTACAGATTGGCCATGACGGTGACGCTGCGGCCGTCGGTCGTCACACCGCCCAGGGTCTGAAATCCCAAGATCCCGCCGTCATGTCCCCAGTACACGCCGCCGCACGGTAGAGATGAGCTCTCCAGGCCCAGGCCGTAGGTACTGCCGGATGAACTGCCGGTGGGGTGGGTCGTCATCATCGCTTGTAGTTCGGACGGGCGAAGGAGCCCGCCGTTCACGAGTGCGTCGAGGAAACGATCCAGATCCGCGGCACTGGAGATCATTGCTCCGGAGGCGCCCGCGATCGACGGGTTGACCTCGGTGGTATCGATGAGGGAACCTTCCGGCTCGGCGTATCCCTGCGGGTGGGTGCCGGGGATTGCCGATTCGTCCCCGGGGACGAAGGTGTCGTGGAGGCCGAGCGGCCCGATGACGCGTTGCTCGATCTCCTGCTCGTACGGTCGATCGGTGACCTGCTCGATGAGCATTCCGGCCAGCACATAGTTGGTGCTGGAGTACTGCCAGCCGGTCCCGGGGGCGAACAGTCGCGGGTGGGCGAGCGCGATCTGCACGAGTTCCAGCGGATCATGGTGCGCGACAGGATCTGTCAGTACCTCCCCCAAGCTGAGGTACTCCAGATAGTCGGGCAGGCCGCTGGTGTGCTGGAGGAGCTGCCGCACCGTGATGTCGCGCCCGTCGTTGCCGTTCCCGCTGATCACGCCGGGCAGATACTGCTCGACCGGTGCGTCGAGCACGACCCGACGCTCGGCCACGAGTTGCAACACCACAGTGGCGACGAACATCTTGGTCATGCTGCCGATGCGGAACCGGCTGTCGCCCGCGATCGGTGCGTGGGTCTCGATGTTCGCGACGCCGCTGGTCAGCACTGTCCGGCCGCGCGCGTCGCGCACCGCGAGCAGCACTCCAGGTGCGCCGCCGGCGCCGGTCAACCGTTGCAGGATGGTGCGCACATCGGTGTAGTCGGGTGGTGCTGGGGTACTCACGTCGCTGCCTGTCCCGCACGCGCACAGCGTCAACGCCGCCGCGACGCACACAGAGCCGAAAACCTTCCCGAATCCGAGCATTTTGTCCTCCAACAGCTTGGCGGACCTCATGCTAGGCAGCCCCGGCCAGGGCACACGTCACCCCCGAGAGCTAACTGACACACCGTCTTTCGATACTCGAGGGCCAGGCGTGCCTCACCCGCGAGATGTATCCGGCGCGCCGCCTCGATGGCAGACCGTCCGGTATCCGACCCGGTGCCTGCGCTGAATCTGTCTCTTGGACAACCCATCCCGAGAACACCAGCCGCCCGCGGGGGTTGTGGTGTCGAGGGCTTCGTAGCCACAACACGCTGCATGATCTGGTCCGTCCGGGTCCAACAACTCTTGTCGGACCTTTCGAGGCCTTCGTCATCGAGATCGCCTGTTCGTGCGGGCCGGGGCGCGAGGAGCAGTGGCGCGGAAACCGGCGCTAGTGCGAATCGAGCTGGGCGTTTGCCGCGGAGCGAGCCTTCAAGGTCGTTGGTACCGCGCATAGTTTCCAGAGTCGCCCCACTGTCGGTCGGTCGAAACACCAGGTGGCCATCCGAGCTATCGCGCATAGCGAGCAACTATCTGCGGTAACTCCTTAGCGTGACTTTTCTCATCAATGTCTCAACCCCCTATTCGAGCGTTTCGGGACGCGGTGACTCGCGACAATCGAGGGTTTCGAGAATCCGGGCCCGGCCATGGATGTCGGTGGCTCATGGCAGTGTCAGCCGATATGACTGCTTCGGCTGATGACGACGCCTGGTTTCATGATCATGGACTGTGTTTCCCGACCTTGATCGCGATCAACGAACCGGGGGCGTCGTGAACACCACGACCGGGGGCCTTGGGTGGATGTACGACACGGATCTGCCGCTGGTCAACCTCACCTTCGCGCGTCAGATCAACGCCCAGGAGCTATTGGAGCGGATGGGCGTCGACCACAACACCGTGGCGGTGCGCGGGCCGAATGACTTCCGCAACGAGCTGGGCGGCGTTCTCTACGCAGACGACGGATATGTGGTCAGCGCAGGGCATTACCGAAGCTGGGCCTGGGCGTGGGAGCACGGCAGTTGGAAAGGCATCCAAGACCGAGGAATGGTGCTGCGCGCCTCGATCGGAACCGCGGCACTGGAGCTGCACGCCAGCGAGAAACCGGGAGAGGTGTTCCGGTACGCCGAGGATGGCCGCCTCATCACCGGACTCGACACCACGAACAGCTTCGCACGGACAGGCAGCGACCCGCACCGCTTCGACACCGAGATGCAGGCCCTCGGCGCCCGACCCGAAGAAGACGAATACGGTCCCGGGGGGTCCCTCGGAATGTTCTACAGGCTTGCCGAGAACCTCGGCGTCGGGGTGCCTCTGGATGACCTCAACGAACGTCCCGTCCTCAGCGGCCGGCTCCTGCCCCCAGCCTCGCGGTAGCTGCCGAGTCACTCATCACGCGCGCCGCCGTTCCTCGCCTCGGAAGCACAGGACGGTCAGCCGACTTCCTGGAAGGTTTCGATCATCTGGATCAGTAGCGCGCGTTGAGCTTCGGCTTCCGATGTAGTCACGGCGCCTCGCCGCGATCAACCTTCGGTCCTCGTCATCGAGGTAGCAGAACCGTTCGAGTTCCATGCGGGACAACGCACCGAAACGCCCGTAGTCGGGCCCACCCACATCAGTCACGCCGACATGAAATCACCAGCACAACAACAGCGCATCAGACGATGATGACGGAGCAGGGGACAGGCAGCACTGTCCTTCCTGTGGCCTAGGTGGTGGGTAGGTGACACTGAGGTGGGGTCGTCTCGGTCGAGCCGGTGACACCACCTAGCAGCGCACACAGCAGCGCATTCAGCGCGGGTCCAGCAGAGCCCGAGCTGGACCCCGTCGTCTCCGCCACCAGTGCAGCCTCGCCGGGCCGGTCGACGACCAGGGCCGTCGCCGGAGCGCCGACGCCCGCCAGCATCCCCGCTGAAATCGCAGTCAGCACAGCAACATTCGCAATGATTCGCACTACCCCACAGATCCTCTCCGCAAACAGGTGTCCATGGCCGCGCTGCATGTCGCACAGGCGGCCCTGTCCGGTCCAGCGCCAAGCGCGGAATCGAGACCTGGTAGACGGTAGCCTCGATCGACCGGATCGAAACGCCATGATTTCCAACGCCCCATTTTTCGTGGGATACCGCAGCGAAGTTCTGGTCTTACCACGGGTGTCCGGCTCCCCAAGCCCTGCGGGGTCTCCTCGTTCCTGGGCGATTCGTTCGGCGAAGTCCGGAAGTCCGTCCAGCGGCTCGACATGGCCGTTATCGGGTTGTCCTGGGTTGGTCTTCATCCGTCGGGTCGCGTTGCTGTTGTCATGGATGAACGACCGTTTGCCGGGTTCTTTCAGCAGAATGCGCCGGGGGTTGATCCACGCCGTGAACGTCTCGGATGCGGGGAATTCGCGCTATCTATTTACCGCTATCTATTGAGAGCGGTCGAGGCCGTCGGCCATCGCGATCGGCGGTCAGAAATCGCCTTCCGGGCAGTCGGATTCCTCCGACTCGACCCGCCGCCGAATGGCTTCGACAGTCCGGTCTTTCGGGATGCGTTCGGGCCAGAAGATCGCCGCGAACACCACGGTCAGGGGCAGGACGAACACGATCATCCACCCGAGCGTGATCATCGGTGCACCCCGCCGAGCACGGACCAGCGGGCGAAAGACTCACGCGGGCAAGCGCATTCGACATCAGCAAACCACATCAGTCGATTCAGGGTTTTGGGCGTCCAGGTGTGCCGAGGACGGCAACAGCACCACGTCGACGCCTAGCCCGGCGGCTTGTTCGACCAGACCGAGTACTGAGCCTGCGTCCGCCCAGTGCAGCACGTAGCCCAATCGCCGCGCCAAACGACGAATCTGGGCCTCGTCCCATTCCGAAGTCGGTGATGTCGGGTCTAACCACGCGAGCGCTTCCATTCCCCTGCGCCTTCCGCTGTCCAGTTGGTAGGCACCCGCCGCCGAGGAGCGCTGTCTACCCGGCGGCGGGGCTATGCAGAAGCTTGGCGCTGCGGCAACCGCGCAATGCCCACAGCGGGACATCGCACGTAACATGTGCCTTGTCAGTGCCATCGAGGGAGCGCACATGAACAGCGAAGACCGGTACGTCGGCCAGCGGGTACGCGCGATCCGGGCGCGGCGGGGAATATCGCAACAGGTGCTTGCCGACCGGGCGGGGCTCAGTCGTGGGGCAATCGCCAAGTACGAGAACGGCGAACGACCTGTCGACTCGCGCCGCACGTTGCTTGCCCTGGCTGCGGGGCTCGGCGTCACCATCGGCGACCTGACCGGCCACGAGCAAGACAAGTTCGACCCGTCCACCGCCGGATTCCACGCGGCCGTGCCCGAGCTGGAAACCGTCCTGTGGGCGCGGGGCAATGTGACCGACACCAGACTGCCGCGCACCCTTGACGAACTGGCAGCGCTGACCCGCACGGCAACCAAGCTCCGCAACGACTGCGATTACATGACGCTCGGGCCGATGCTCGCACCGATGCTGACCGACGCCTACCGGCATGTGCGTGATACCGATAGCGCGAACGCTGAAAAGGCATGGGACGTACTAGGAGTCGTGGCCTACGGGGTCGCATCGGCGCTGCGGGCACGCGGCTATCACGCTCTGGCCTGGACTGCGGCACAGGAGGCCGAACGCGCAGCCGAACATGTCGGTGCACCCGCCGCGCTCGCTGCGGCTGCGTTCAGCCAAGGTCAGATCATGCTGTCGCGTCCTGGTGCGTTGCCTGCCGCATTGGCCACGACGATCGGCACCGCCGAGAAGATCGCGGCAGATGTGCGCACTGTCGGCGAGATCGAGACGTACGGGATGCTGCACCTTCAGGCGTCGATGGTGGCCGCGACGATGGGCGGCGACCCGGAACCGCATCTCGTGGAGGCAGCCGAACAGGCCGACCGGTTGGCCGGGGCCGAACCGAATACATCTGTGGCACACAATGATTCGTTCGGTCCAGCGAACGTCGCACTGTGGCGTATCTCCGCTGCCGTGGAGCGGCGCGAACCCGGTCAAGTGCTCGCCCTCGCGCCGACGTTGTCACCGGACGACCTGCCGAACGAGGGGCGGCGCGCTCAGTACTTCGTGGAAATCGGCAAGGCGCACGCCATGCAGAAAAACTACCGCGACTCGCTGTACGCCCTGCTGCGGGCTGAACACGCCGCGCCCCAGCATGTCCGCACCATGTCTCCGGTGCGCGAACTGGTCGGCCACATGATGCGGACCGCGCGGCGCGACCTGACCACCGGGGAACTCGGGCGGCTCGCTCGGCGGGTCGGCGTCGTGCCCGCGTGAGAGCAGTACATCGGCACGGTCTAGGACAATTCGCTGTGACCAGTGCCTTTAAAGGCGTGCAACCTGACACGTTGACCAGACACTCGCCGCGGCGCTCGATCACGCTGTCCGCAATATCGCCAATGCGGCGGGCGCGTGGCTGGCGGGCTCGTGATTGCGGCGGATCTCGGCTACACCGCTCCGGCCACGGTCGGCGCGGGGCTGGCCGTCCTCGGCGTGCTGTTGTTCACCCTCACGGTCTGGGCCGCGCGTCGAACGTAGGCGTCAGGTGCTCGGTTGCAGTGCGACGACCGGAATCACCCGACTGGTCCTGGTCTCGTATTCGGCGAAGCCCGGCATGGCCGCCACCATCGCGGCGTAGAGCCGGTCGCGTTCCGGGCCCGCGGTGATCGGGGTGGCGGTCGCCTCGATGGTTTCGGTGCCGATTTCCAGCTTGACCTTCGGATTCGCGAGCAGGTTGTGGTACCAGTCCGGGTTGCCGGGTGCACCGCCCTTGGACGCGATGATCACCAGACGGTCGCCGTCGCGGATATAGGCCGTCGGATTGGTCCGCGGCAGTCCGGATTTTGCGCCGGTCGTGGTGAGCAAGAGCAGGTCCTTGCCTTCGAACGGGCCGCCTACCTTGCCGCTATTGGTCCGGAACTCCTCGATGATGTTCTTGTTCCAGTCGGTCATATCGCTCCTCGATCGAGATCGGGTTACCCGGTAATCCTTGCCGATGGCGGTGCACTCCGGGGCAATGTCGACAGCCTGGTGTCGATTTCCCGGTGCCAAGAGCGGCCGGGGGCTCACTTCTGCACGAGGCAGCCCATATCGCGGATCACCCGAGCGAATGCGCGGATCTGCTCGGTTTCGGAGTCGCTGCGCCAGACCGGTGCCCACCGAACCAGGTGGGAATCGGTGATGGGCAGGTAGGAGATGCCGGGCCGGTTGTAGTAGCGGGCGATGTGGCTCATGCAGCTGGTAAAGACGTCGCTGGTGCTGGCGGTGGCCAGAATGTCCTCGAGTGTCGAGATCGGCGCGACACGGTGGATGGGGCGGCCCAAGGGCGTGTAGAAGGGGCTGACGGCGTCCTCCCAGTAGTCGGGCAGGGGGGTGTTGGATTCCAGCACGCCGCGGTCGCCGAAGACCTCGAGCGATACCCACTTCTCGCCAGCCAGCTCGTGGCGGTCGGGCATCATCGCCACCATCGGCTCCATGGAGATGATCGGCCCGACGGTCAGGCCGGGTTCTTCGACGGGCACCCAGGCGATGACGATGTCGACTTCGTCGCGCATCAGTGGGCCGAACTGGTCACCGAATTCGCTACTGCGGATCTGCAGCTCCCAATCCGGGTGTCGCTTGCGGAAGGCATCCCAGAACGGCTGGTAGTCATAGGGGTTGTAGCCGATCATCGCGACGCGCAGCACGCCGGAGATGCCCCTTGCGGTACGCCGGGCGTGCTCGATCGCCCGGACCAGGCCCCGATAGTTCGGGAGCAGTCCGGCCAGGAGTTGGCGCCCGAGCGGGGTGAGCTGGACGTTGCGGGGATTGGAGCGATCCACCAGGCGACCGCCGATGCGGCGCTCCTGACTCTTGATGGATTGACTGACCCGTGCCTGGGACAGATGCAGCCGTTGCGCGGTTCTGCCGAAATGCAGTTCCTCGGCCAGCGTTAGGAAGATCTCGATGTCTCTCAGCTCCATCGAGTTCCTCCCGCTCGGTCGGCCAGCTGTGCGATCCGAACATTACGTCGTCGTCAGTGCGCCCGCAGCGGCGCGCCCCCGTGCTGCGCGCCCGCGATCACGCCGATCAACACCGCCTCTTGGTTGCTGTCATTGCGCCAGGCGTGCACGACACCGTTGAGGACGAGCCAGTCCCCGGGTGTCAAACGAATCTCGGTGTCCTCCAGCAGGCACACCGACTCACCAGTGAGCTGCATCAGGCAGTCCACCGACGCGGTCGCGTGGAACCCGGTGAAACCCGCTGCTGCACAGTAGGTTCCAGGCGGGTTCGGATCATCGACGATGGCCACCGAGGAGGACATCTGTGCCATGGCGGCGGCCGCGGCCTGGACCGGATCCGCGGAGTCGGCCCAGTCGTCCGGGGCGAAGTATGGTGGGAAGACCAGCCGGATGACGTGCACGCCCCCGGGGAGCGGGATGAGCGGACCTGCGAACTCGGGCCGGGTCCCGGCGTCGGGGAGTGCAGGTAGTCTGTCGGTCGCCCAGATGGATTCCGGACCATGCCCGCTCGGCGCTAGCTCCGCATCGCTGACGACGATGGCCTTGCCCTTCGCGTCGTGGCCGGTGACCACACGTCGAATACCCATATCTCAGATGACTTTCCGGAAGAAATCGCGAATGTCCGCGAGCAGCAGGTCCGGCGCTTCGTGGGCGGCCCAGTGTCCGCCGCGGGTGTATTCGTGCCACTGCACGATATTGCTGTGATCGCGTTCGGCGAACTTGCGTGGCGGCTTGAAGTCGTGACCAAAGGAGGCGAGCCCGATCGGCACAGTGGTCGGGGTCGAATATTCATTCTCGAAGTGGAACCGGCACGTGGGCGCCGATGTATTGGTGAACCAATAGATCGAGACGTTGGTCAGGATCTCGTCCCGGGTCATGGAGTCGGTGAGTAGCTGCGCGCTCCAGGCGAGTTGGTCGATCGGCGAATCGGAGTGGGCGTGGCCGGGGGACTGCGGCCGGGCCTGCCGGGTGAAGTCTGTGCCGGAGTACTCCCGGAATTTCCGGCCGAATTGGATGAGCATCAGCTCTTGGTCGGTGAGTCCGTCCAACTCGCCCGGCTCGCCCTTCGGGAAGGAGAAGATCTGATCGACGTGCACGCCGACCACGTTCTCCGGTGCGAGCCTGCCCATTTCGGGTGCGACGGTGGCGCCGCTGTCATTGCCGTGCACACCGTAACGGTCATAGCCGAGCTGGATCATCAGCTCGTTGAAGATCGCCGCCATCCGTACCGGATGCCAGCCCGCTATGCGCGTCGGCCCGGAGAACGCGAAGCCCGGATACGACGGGATCACCACGTGGAAGGCGTCTGCCGGATCACCGCCATGAGCACGCGGATCGGTCAATTCGCCTACCAGGCCGAGGAATTCGGTGAACGTGCTGGGCCACCCATGGGCCAGCAGTAGCGGCATCGCATCCGGCTCCGGCGATCTGACGTGCACGAAATGAATCTTCTGCCTATCGATTTCGGTGGTGAACTGTGCAAAGGAGTTGAGTCGCTGCTCTTGTGCGCGCCAATCGAACATGTCGCGCCAGTATTCGAGCAGCGGACCGACATACGAGAGCGGAACTCCGTATTCCGAAGCGGGCCGTACCGGTATGCCGTCGTCCCCCCGGCCCGCGATTGCCATGGCGGGCAGTTCCGAGACGAGCCGGGTGCGCAGCAGGCGGAGGGCGAGGTCGTCGAGATCGGCCTGCGGAATGTCGATGCGGAAGGGTCTGATCTCGGACAATTCGGCTCCAGCGGGTCGTTCCAACATGCCGCGCTTCAGCCTGTATCAGCGGCAATGCGGGAACAACGCCGTTTTCGAGCCGGTCCGATCACTTCTACTTATCGAATGGCTCCGATGCGCAGTAGGCGGTCGACCAGCATGTCGACGTAGTCGTCGGTGAGCGGGCCGGTGCCGAAGAGGGTGCGGGTGTACATGGGGGCCAGGATGATGTCGACGACTTGCAGTACGTCGGGGGCGTTTTCGCCGCGGGCGGTGGCCCGGTCGAGCATGCGCTGGATCTGTTCGACCCGGTCGGCGAGAAACCGATCGCGGGTTCGTTCGCCAGCTTCGCCGGTATCGATGAGCGCGAGGATACTGCGCAGCAGGGCGAGTCCATTGGGGCCGTTCACATCTCGGGCCGCCTGCGCGGCATAGGCGCGCAGGTCGCCGACCAGGTCGCCGGTATCCGGCATGGCCGATCCGGTGGTGAGCCGGTCGACGGTGACCTCCATGGCCAGTGCCTCGAGATTGCCCCAGCGGCGGTAGATGCTGGTGTCCGCCACACCCGCACGAGCCGCGACCTCGGCGACGGTGAACTTCCCGTAGCCGCGTTCGGCGACGAGTTCGGTAACCGCCTGGTGCACCGCCGCCCGCACGCGGGCACTGCGGCCACCCGGGCGTCGGGTGCGCGACTGTTCCGTCATGTACATACATTAACGCAGTTGGCGCTTGCGTTTGTTGTGGGTTCGGCGCTACGCTGCCATTAACGCCGTTAATAACTGCGTTTAGGGGCTGGCGATGGGACCGGCCAGCTCTGTGACCGCGGCTCGACGACCTGCAGCTGAACCGAATCCTTTTGGCCGTCAACACTTCTGGAGTACCACATGAACACCGTGATCGCCCGCATCGACCGTGCCATCGAAATGACGGCCGCCATCGTCAAAGGCATTCCGGCTGCACGCATGACCGCGCCGACGCCCTGTGTGGAGTGGGATGTGCACGAGTTGCTCAATCATCTGGTGGGCGGGATGAACATCTTCGCCGCACAACTGCGTGGTGCGGAACCGGACCGTGCGCACCACGACGACTGGCTCGGCGTCGATCCGCACGCCGCCTACGCCGACGCGGCCGTAATCGACAGTGCGGCATGGCATCTCCCCGATGCGCTGGAACGCGATATCCATCTCGGATTCGGTAGCGTGCCGGGGCCGATGGCGGCGGTGATCCATCTGACCGAAGTGCTCGTGCACGGCGTCGATCTCGCGGTCGCCACCGGACAGGAGCGACTGTTGGATGAGGAGCTCTGCGCGGACATGCTCGCGACCATGCGCGACATGGGCATGGACAACTTCCGTGCGCCCGGCATGTTCGGCCCCGAGCTGCCGATGTCCGAGGATGCCCCCGCGCATCGCCGGCTCTGCGCCTACCTCGGCCGAGCCTGGTGATATCCAATGAACATACAGAGCTGTATGTAAGTGTAGAATCGCCGGAATGACCAGGCCCGCAGCGTCCAAACAGCAGCGCCGTACGCAGGAGCAGCGTAGCAGCGAGATGCGGACGCGGCTGCTCGACGCGACCATCGACTGCCTGGTCGAGTACGGCTACGGGGGAACGACGACGCCCCGGGTCGCCGAGCGAGCCGGGGTCACCCGTGGGGCGCAGGTGCATCACTTCGGGTCCAAGACCGATCTGGTGGTGGCGGCGATCAGTCATCTGGCGCAGCTGCGGGCCGAGACTGCGATGCGGGAGATGCCCAAGGTCCAGGCCGGTGCTGATCCGGTCGGGGTGGCCCTGGAATTTCTCTGGGAGCTGCATCAGGGGCCGCTGTTCATTGCGACGGTCGAGCTGTGGGTGGCGGGCCGGACCGATCCGGTGCTCGCCTCGGCCATGGAGAAGGTCGAGCCGTTCGTCAATAACGCGGTGCTGATGGCGGTCGCCCGATTCGTGCCGGATGAGATGCGGCGCAAGGAGACTCGCGATTTCATCTACACCGCGATGGACGCGCTGCGCGGTATTCTGGTCTCCAACTTCATCGATCCGGATACCGCACGGGCGCACCGGCGGTGGCGGCGCGCCTCGGCGCATCTGCGGCAGGTCGCGACGGCGGCGCTGGCCGCGCAATCGCTGGTGGATCGGACGTCGGTCGAATAGGTCGCTGCGTCGCGGGCAGTACTGGTCTGCGCGGCACCTCTGCGCTTGTGCGCGTTCTTCGGCGTGTGCGTCGGTATGGATGCAGCTGGGCGACTCGCTACAGCGGAGCTCTCGATACCCCACCTCATTGTGTGACGCGTGTCATGGCAATTGGGGTCGGATCCGGTGGCCGGAGCATGTTGTGATGCCTGTTACCAGCGCCTATTGGCTGTACATACACGTCCAGCTGTATGTGATATCCGAGCTGCAACTACCTGGTTGCTTGCCGACATTGTGATGCCGACCAAGTGTGCATCTTGCGCAGTTACATACAGCTCTGTATGTTTGTTAGCAGTTTGATCCCGCTGGATCGGCCACTGTCGTTCGCCGCTGGCGCGGACGGCCCTATCTGAGGGAGTTCGATGACGAACAAGGTCTACGTCGTCGGCGTCGGCATGACGAAGTTCGAGAAGCCGGGCCGCCGCAAGAACGAAGATGGCAGCGCGTGGGATTACCCGGATATGGCGCGGGAATCGGGTACCAAGGCGCTCGCCGATGCCGGAATCGACTATCGCGAGGTCGAGCAGGCCTACGTCGGGTATGTGTACGGCGAATCCACTTCCGGTCAGCGCGCGGTCTACGAACTCGGTATGACCGGTATTCCGGTGGTCAATGTCAATAACAACTGCTCGACCGGATCGACCGCGCTTTTCCTTGCGGCACAGGCGATTCGGGGCGGCCTGGCCGATTGCACGCTGGCGCTCGGCTTCGAGAAGATGCAACCGGGTTCGCTCGGCTCCACCTGGGACGACCGCGAGCAGCCGATGGCCAGGCACATCATGGCGCTGGCCGAGATCTCCGAGGTGCTGTTCCCGGTGGCGCCGTGGATGTTCGGTGCCGCCGGTCGCGAGCACATGAAGCAATACGGCACCACCGCTGAGCATTTCGCGAAGATCGGCTACAAGAACCACAAGCATTCGGTGAACAACCCGTATTCGCAGTTCCAGGACGAGTATTCGCTCGAGGACATCCTGGGCTCGCGGATGATCTACGACCCGCTCACCAAGCTGCAGTGCTCGCCGACCTCGGACGGTTCCGGCGCGGTCATCCTGGCCAGCGCGGACTTCGTGAACTCGCACGACCTCGCGGCGCAGGCGGTGGAGATCGTCGGCCAGGCGATGACCACCGACTTCGTCTCCACCTTCGACAGCACCGCCAAGAACCTCATCGGCTACGACATGAATGTCCGAGCCGCGCACAAGGTCTACGAACAGGCCGGGCTCGGTGCGGAGGACTTCCAGGTCATCGAACTGCACGACTGCTTCTCCGCCAACGAACTGCTGCTCTACGAGGCGCTCGGGCTCTGCGGCGAGGGTGCGGCCGGGAGGCTCATCGATGACAACCAGACCACCTACGGCGGCAAGTGGGTCGTGAACCCCTCCGGCGGGCTGATCTCCAAGGGACATCCACTCGGCGCTACGGGTTTGGCACAGTGTTCCGAACTCACCTGGCAGCTGCGCGGCACCGCGGGCAAGCGGCAGGTCGACAACGTCACCGCCGCCCTGCAGCACAACATCGGCCTCGGCGGCGCCGCGGTCGTCACGGCCTACCAGCGGGCCGACCGCTGAGCCGATCGGCGAAAGCCGTTGCACAGCAGCGACATTCACTCGACGAGGAGTCAACTGATGGGCCATATCGAAGCCACCAAGGACGTCAACGCCACCCCCGATGCCCTCTGGGCGGTCGTCTCCGACCCACAGACCTGGGACAAGTGGTTCACCATCCACGAGCGGTTCATGGAGGAGCCGCCCGCCACCTTGGCCGAGGGGGCCAAGCTGGTCGCGAAGATCGTCATGCTCGGGATGGCGAACAAGTTGGAGTGGACCGTGGTAGCGGTCGAGCAGCCCAGCAAGCTCACCCTTGGCGGCATCGGAATGGCCGGGGTGAAGACCGAATTCACCTTCGATATCCAGCCCAAGGGCGATGGCAGCACCATCCTGGTCTCCGGCGACTTCGAGGGCGCACTGATCAAGGGAGCACTCGGCAAGGCGGTCGAGAAGGACGGTCTGAAGCAGCTGGACAGGTCCCTCGAGCAGCTCGATGCGCTGGCCTCGGCCTGAGCCGGAAGGAGCGGGCGATGACAGCGGAGGCCGCAGCGGCGCGGCCGGTGGAATTCGACGACAGCGGGCTCGAAACCTGGTGTGACGAAGAATGTTTTGAAGTCACTCAGGAACGAATCGCCGAATATGCCGCCGCCACCAATGATCCGATCGAGGCGCACGTGGCGGGCAAGGTGGCCGCGCCGATATTCGGCATCGTTCCGGTCTTCGAAGCCATGATGATGCCGGTGATCGATGTCGCGCCGATGGACATCTTCGGCCGAGTTGTGCACGGGGAGCAGGATTTCCATTTCCACCGCGCGATCCGGCCCGGGGACCGGCTGGTGTCGCGGGCCAAGGCGATCGGCTATGCCAGCCGTTCGAGCGGCAGCACCATCACCATCCTCATCGAATGCCGCACCGAGGCCGGGGAATTGGTCAATGAGCAGTATCTGACCGCCTTCTTCCGCAATATCGACGCGGGTAGGACGGTTGGTGTCGCGGCTCCGGCGCACAAGTTCGACGAGAGTCTGCGGGCCGGGGATCCGCTCGCGGTGGTGCCACAGCACGTCGATCTCGACCAGACCTATCGGTATTCACCGGCCTCCGGCGATCCGGTGCCGCTGCACCTCGACGAGCAGGTGGCCAGGGATGCGGGTCTGCCCGGGATCATCGCGCACGGACTGTGCACCATGGCCTTCGCGTCGTGGGCGGTACTCACCGAGGTAGCCGGTTCGGATGTCAACCGGCTGAAGCGATTTGCCGTGCGCTTCGCCAAGATGGTCTTCCCCGGCGACGACCTGGAGACCCGGATCTGGAAGGTCGGTTCCGCCGATGGCGTCACCACCTACGCCTTCGAAACCATTCGCGGGACGGATGTCGTTCTCAGCGACGGTCTCGCCGAAGTCGCCGACTGATCACCGAACACATTAGGAGCCATACAGATGGGTGCACTCGAAGGAAGGGTCGCCGTCATCACCGGCGCGGGCCGCGGCATCGGGCGTGAGCACGCCCTGCTGTTCGCCCGCGAAGGTGCGGCGGTCGTGGTGAACGACCTCGGCGGCAGCAATGCCGGTGCGGGTTCCGATGTCGGTCCGGCCCAGGAGGTCGTGAACGAGATCATCGCGACAGGTGGCAAGGCGGTGGCCAACACCGACAATATTTCGACCTGGGATGGCGCGGAGAATGTTGTCGCGCAGGCAATTTCGGAGTTCGGTGGCCTCGATATCGTGGTCAATAACGCGGGTATCCTGCGCGATGCGTTCATCGCTGGCATGGCCGAGGCGCAGTGGGATGCGGTGATTGCGGTGCACCTCAAGGGCCATGCCGCGGTGCTGCACCACGCCGCCGTGTACTGGAAGAAGCAGAGCAAGGCGGGCAACCAGCCGAATGCCGCGGTGATCAATACCGCGTCCGCCTCCGGAACGACCGTCCCAAATGCGGGGCAGGCCAACTACGGCGCGGCCAAGGCCGCAATCGCCGCGCTGACCCTGGTCGCGGCCGATGAACTCGCCCGCTACGGCGTCCGGGTCAATGCCATCGCGCCGATCGCACGCACCCGGCTCACTCTCGCCACACCCGGTATGGGCGAGATCATGGCCGCCGAGGCGGCGGCGATCGAGGAGGGCGATTTCGACGCGTTCAGCCCGGCCAATATCGCCCCGCTCGTCGCCTACCTGGCGACCGATAAATGCCCGCTCACCGGCAAGGTTTTCGCAGTGCAGGGCGGTGCCATCTCCGAGCTGGCAGGCTGGCACGACGTGCAGACGATCGAGACCGAGGGCCCCTGGCTCATCGACGATATCGCCGCTCGGCTGCCTTGATCTCGCGGGAACGTTAGGAGACGACGATGTTCGAATGGTCCGAGACCGACGAGATGATCCGCGCGGCGGTGCGCACCTTCATCGACAAGGAGGTGCGCCCGCACCTCGACGCGCTGGAGAGCGGCGAGCTGACGCCGTATCCGATCATCCGCAAGTTGTTCAGCGACTTCGGGATCGATGCGATGGGCGGTGAGGCGGTCCAACGCCTGCTGGCGAAGGAGCGCAAGAAGGCCGAGGCGCTCGCGGCGGCGGAGCCGTCGCCGGAGAAGCCCGAGAAGGCCTCCGGCGGTAGTCCGTTCGCGGGGCAGGAATCACTGATGGCGGTGCTCATCGGGGAACTGTCCGGTGTGTGCATGGGGCTGGTCACCGCGATGGGCGTCAGTATCGGTCTCGGGGCCACCACCATCCTCTCGCGCGGCACGCTCGCGCAGAAGGAGCGGTGGCTCGCCGATATCGTCACCATGAAAAAGGTTGCGTCGTGGGCGATTACCGAGCCCGATTCGGGGTCGGACGCATTCGGCGGTATGAAGACCTATGTCAAGCGCGACGGCGAGGACTACATCCTCAACGGCCAGAAGACCTTCATCACCAACGGCCCGTACGCCGATGTGATGATCGTCTACGCCAAGCTGGACGAGGGCGACGCAGCCTCTGCTGGTCGCTCCGCAGGCTCCGCTCCTGTCGACAAGCGCGAGCGCAAGGTGCTCACCTTCGTCCTCGACAAGGATATGGAAGGCCTCACCCAGGGCAAGCCGTTCAAGAAGATGGGCCTGCACGCCTCGCCGACCGGTGAATTGTTCTTCGACCATGTGCGTTTGGGTCGGGACCGGCTGCTCGGTGAGACCGAGGAGCACAAGGGCGGCGACGGCCGCGAGAGCGCCCGCTCCAGCTTCACCGCCGAACGCATCGGCGTCGCCTTCATGGCGCTCGGCATCATCAACGAATGTCACCGGCTCTGTGTGGAATACGCCAAGAGCCGCAAGCTGTGGGGCCAGGAGATCGGCCGCTTCCAACTGGTCCAGCTCAAGCTGGCGAAGATGGAGATCGCCCGTATCAACGTGCAGAACATGGTCTTCAACACCCTCGAGCGCGGCAAGGCGGGTAAGCCGCCGACCCTCGCCGAGGCGTCGGCCATGAAGCTCTACGCCTCCGAGGCCGCCACCGACGTCGCCATGGACGCGGTACAACTCTTCGGCGGCAATGGCTACATGACCGAATACCGAGTGGAACAACTCGCCCGCGACGCGAAGTCCCTGATGATCTACGCAGGCAGCAACGAAATCCAGGTCACCCACATCGCGAAGGGCCTACTCGCTCAGTAGTCCGAACGGCACATGCCTTTCGCCACCGGCACACTTGCGATACATGTGTGGTGACGGATCGGCATGTGCCGTCGGTCCGGGCTACCGTTGCGGACTGCTCACCGCCTTGAAGGCCCGCCCCGCCGATCGGTCAATGTGTCGGCGGCTGTTGCGCTTTCAGGATGCTGACAGCGGTCTCGAGGGTCTGCGAAATATCGCTCATCCGCCGGTCGATCTGGTCGAGCCGTTCGTCTACTTGGCCGAGTCGTTCGTCCATCTCGCCGAGTCGTTTGTCTACCTGGCTGAGTCGTTCGTCTACGCGGTCGAGTCGTTTGTCTACCTGGCTGAGTCGTTCGTCTACTTGGCCGAGTCGTTTGTCCATCTCGCCGAGTCGTTTGTCTACCTGGCCGAGTCGTTCGTCTACTTGGCCGAGTCGTTCGTCCATCTCGCCGAGTCGTTTGTCTACCTGGCCGAGTCGTTTGTCTACCTGGCCGAGTCGTTTGTCTACC
>NZ_JBEXLC010000152.1:0-21225 GCF_040609795.1 Nocardia sp. NPDC004604 | reverse complement strand
AAAACTTCATTGCATCATCATTCACTCGAGCGTCATGATATATATAAGGCTGTGTTAGATATAGAAACACTTTTCCCTTTTATAACTATTTCTCACCGGTGTGGCTGGCCACACCGGGTGTTCTGCGTTTCTGGGCTCAGCGGAAAATCTTGAGCAGCACCAACCCGACGACCACCGCGGCCGCACCGATCAGGCTGTATTTCACCTTCGGCTCGTTCAGTTTCGCCACCACCATATGCTTGGTGTCATCGGCAATGCGCTGCGGATCGGCCCGCACGGCGATTTCGTCGAGCGTGCTCGCGAGCCGTGTCCGCGCGGCCTCGATATCCCGCTCGATCCGCTCGGTATCCCTAGCCACGTGTGTCCTCCTGTGTCAGATGTGCCGCGAACGCGCTCGCCGACGAGTCTAGCCAGCCGCACCGAGTCGGTGCGGGCTCCATTGTCGGGACGTTCGATTACCGTGCAAGACGTGACCGACAACCAACGACTCTCCCCCGGCGATCCCGCCCCCGATTTCACCCTGCCCGACGCCGACGGCAAGAACGTGTCGCTGTCCGATTACCGCGGCCGCAAGGTGATCGTCTACTTCTATCCGGCCGCGAGCACCCCCGGCTGCACCAAGCAGGCCTGCGATTTCCGCGACAACCTCGCCGACCTCGAGGGCGCGGGCATCGAGGTCATCGGCATCTCCCCGGATAAGCCCGCCAAGCTGGCCAAATTCCGCGATGCCGAGAAGCTCACCTTCCCACTGCTGTCGGATCCGGATAAGTCCGTACTCACCGCATGGGGGGCATTCGGCGAGAAGACCATGTACGGCAAAACCGTCACCGGCGTGATCCGCTCCACCTTCCTGGTCGACGACGAGGGCAAGATCGAGGTCGCCCAATACAACGTCCGCGCCACCGGCCACGTCGCCAAACTCCGCCGCGACCTGTCGGTGTAGACCTACGTCTCGAACGAGCGCACGAACTGCTCGTAGCCATCCAGCAGCCGATCCAGACCGAACCGCAGATCGCCCTCGGCCCAGTGCGTTTCGTCCAGGCCGAAGGCCTGCTGCTCGATGGCGAGGGCCAACGCCGGGTAGCGCTGCGGGTCGATCACGCTGCCGAGTGCGGCCGCATGCCCGTCGTACTCGGCGCTGGCCGCCATCTCCCTTGCCATCCACAGTCCATGCCGAGTTGGCTGCACTGGTTCGCCGGGAATCAACCGGTCACCCCGGTGACCGAGACCATGCACGGGTTGTTGATGGGCACACCGATCGGCGATAGTGCGCTGCTGGCCATGGGGTGGTGTGCAGGGATCGCGGTGCTCGAGTATGTCGCGGCGGGCGCGCTGTTCCGGCGTTGGGCGGCGAATTGGGCCCGAATAGCGAAAAGTCCGGTGCCGCTTGGGCACCGGACCTTTCTGCGTTATCCGCTAGGTGGGCATTATCTGCTGGGTCGCCCATTGCAGGACCAAGCGGAGGTGGTTGTCCCACCAGCGGTAGGACTCGGGGGTGAAATCCGGCGGAGGCGGGGATTCACCGGGGAACAGCATGGCACCGTTGGGGGCGCCGACCTTGATGGTCGGGCCGGGTATGCCCGCCCCGGGGACCTGCTGCGGCAATACCGCTGCCTCGTTTTCGTGCTCGTGCACATCGAAGGGGGCCAGGGCGAGCGGCGATTGTCCGCCCCAGTGCTGCCCGGAGTACAGCGGGGATCCGCCCAGGTCGTATTGGGCCGCCGTCGCATCGGAGGTGGGTCCGGCCGCAGTGGGTTGCCGGGCATCCGGTCGGTCGAAGGGGTAAGGGTTCGGCTGAACCGAAGAGCCCGCAGTGGAGCCGCTGGCCGATCCGGTGCCGTCGACCACGCGCGCGTCCGCGGCGACCCGTGCTTGCGCGGTGGCCGATGCGGTGCCGTGCGACGAAGTGTTCGCCGCGTACAGCCCGCCCGCGACCAGACCGCCCGCCAGCACACCGGCCGCGGCGACCAGCACACCGGTGCCTCGCGTACTCCTGACCGGCTCGACCGGTTCGACCGGACCTTCCACATCGGACATGGCGAACAGCGCCGCACCGACCGCGGTGGCGGATGTCGCGATCTTGCACGGAATAACCGGCGCACCGAATCCGTCCATCGCCGTTGCCACCATCGCCGCACCCGCACCCGAGCCGATCAGCACGGCCGCGGACGGACGAACAGCGGCCGCCTCGAACTCATCCCACGCCACTGCCACCGCGGCGTCGAGCGCCGTGGCGGTGGTGCGGCCCGACTGGCTCGTCGCGGCCAGCACCCGGCTGCGCCGACGGTCGACCAGAGTGAAGGCCTGATACCCCGGGACGACTTCGCAGATGAGTAGGTCGTTGAATTCATCGAGCCAGGTCATGACTCCGGCCACGCTCAGATGTGCGGCCTTCGCCGAAACCAGCGAGGCGGCATGCCACGGCCCGGACGCCAACCTGGTGACGATCGCGCGGCGTTCGGCGGCATCGCGGTAAGCGACCGCCGTGCCGCTGATCGCCTGATCGGGCCCGAACTCGGCGGCGAGGGAGTTCATCGCCGTCTCGACCGCGACCGCCAGGTCCGCCTTGGATTCGCCCCGAGTCTTCACCACCCGTTGATGCAGCACACGCTCGGGTAGCTGCTCGCCGCCGTCGGCGAGGGCTACCGCGTGAACGGCGCCGCGTTCGGTGGAAACGCCAAGTGTTACCACAGATCGAGCTCCCACTGATCACGCCTTCCCAGTGCATTTTGCGAGCTCACGAGCTTGCCGAAACCCCTGAGCCCCTTGGATTCCCCGGCCTGAACGCGCTTTGTGATGCACGCACGCTCGGTTATGTGTTCGGGGCCGTATCCGACTTGGATGGGTGTTGAAATGTGACAGTTCTTAACACGCAGATACTGTGCGCGTGTCGCACGCGTGTCGATACCGCTAGCCTTGATACGTGGATGTACGCACGGAGGCCAGGTCGAAGCAGCGACGTCTGGACCCTGCGTTGGACCTGCAGGACGATCCCCAGGAGCTCATGCCCCGGCGCAGGCCCACTCAGGAACGCAGCAAACGCAAGTTCGATGCCCTGTTGCAGGCATCCCGGGAATTGCTCGTCGAGGTCGGGTTCGAATCGTTCACCTGTGAAGAGGTCGCGGCCAGGGCCGAGGTGCCGATCGGCACGCTGTACCAGTTCTTCGCCAATAAATACGTCATTGTCTGTGAGCTGAATCGCCAAGACCTCGTTGCCGTTTCGCAGGAACTCGCCGATTTCCACGGTGAGATCCCGTCATTGGACTGGTTGCGGCATATGAATCAGTTCGTCGACCATCTGGCGAATCTGTGGATGACCGACCCGTCCCGGCGCGAAGTCTGGCTGGCGATGCAGTCGACCCCGTCCACCCGGGCCACCGGCGCGATCCACGAAAAGGAGTTCGCCGAGGTCGTCTCGCAGATGCTGCGTCCGCTGACCCCGCGCACCCCCCGCGCGCGCCGCACCATGATGGCCGAGGTCCTGGTCCACGTCGTCTATTCGATGCTGAACTTCTCCGTCCAGGACGATCAGACCAATACCGAGGCCGTCTCCGAGCTCAAGCGCCTCATGGTGGCCTACCTGATGGTCGCCGAGAAGGAATCCCGCACCGCCAGCCAGCGCTGACGCGGATCCTCGTGCAGCCGCCGAGGGCATGCACGAGGCGGTCACTTTGAACCATCCCGGGTTTGGGGCCGCCTTCAGTTCACCGTGATGACGGCGGATCATGAGTGATTGTCGGCAAAATGTGGGCACAAAATGGGCGCTGCCATTCTCGAATTCGACACTGGCAGTACCTATTTCAGTACTGGCGACCCGCATCCGGAGCGATCTTCCCGGCCTCCACCAACACGCGCCAGGCGGCCGTCTTGGGTGGGCACTCACCGACCCGGCATCCCCGATGCCGCTGCATCGTCAGCTGCGCCTCGAGCACCGCCATCGGCCGGTCCGGTGCCTCATGCGGGTACCCGTCCGGCCAAACCTTCGCATCCATCTCGCTGCACTCCTGTCGTACCCGCCGCTGAATCTCGGCCACACTCCTGCCTTCCGGCACCCGGATCGGCCACATCCACGCCGCCGCGAACACCGCTGTCGGCACTGCCAGCGCGGCAACCATTCCGACCATCCACCCCGACACGACACTCACCCGATCTCGTTGTCCACGAACGAGATCGGGTCCACATCGATCGACATGAGCGCCAACGCGCCGACGATCGTGGCCATCACATCGGCGTCGAGGTCGGCGAACTCGATCTCCCAGCCGTCTTCGCCGACCAGCGACCACGATCCGTCTGTGCGCTGGAGGTAGCGATAGCCCTCGTCGTCGGCAGTATCATCCACGCCTCGTTCGTTCTCATCATCGATTCGCGCGGGCAGATCCATCGCCGGTCCCCTTCCCTTCGGTTGGTGGGCACCCGCCGCCGGGGAGCCGATGAGGGGCACGGCATCGACCCGGCGGCGGGGCTGCGGCGACAGTAGGCTCGCAAAGCACTCTGTTTCGCCCGCGGATACGCCAATCCTTCTGAAAGATATGGAAATCGGTATAAGGTGCGGTTGAGTGCGAGGCCACTGTCAGGCATCGGACTATCCGGCAGTACCTATGACGGCTCAGCGATGTGGCGGTGGCATCCGAGGTGCATATGACGACCGGCCAGACCATCCGGCGGATTCGCAAGTCCATCGGCATGACTCAGGCGGAATTGGGTGCGCTCCTCCATCTCACCCAGCCAGCGGTATCACAACTGGAGCACGACGGCCCGGCTGTTTGCGATGTCCGCGTTCTACGCCGCGTGGCGAAGGCGCTGCAAGTGCCGCTTGCTGTGCTGGTGGTGGAGTCGGACGAGGAGGCAGACGTGCAACGTCGCCAATTCTTCAGAGCAGGCGCGGTTGGCGTTGGTGCGGCCGTCCTGCATGGAAGGCAACCCCCCTCCAATGCGGCAGCATCTGCTCGCGTCAATGTGGGCCGGACGGACGTCGACCGAATTGTCCACAGTGTCAACCAGATTCATCAATTGCAGTTGGTTGCCGGCGGCGATCGACTTTGCGAAGTGGCAGCCAACGAAGCACGGTATGTCGAGCACTTGCTGGACCACGGCAGCTACACCGACAAGGTAGGCAACGCCCTGACCGGCGCCGCAGCCGAGATGATGACGGCGGCAGGTTGGGTCCACTACGACGCCGGACAGTGGAAGGAGGCACGACGCTACTACGCGGACGCGGCCCAGGCTGCCACGATTTGCGGAGATGGTGTTGCCGCAGCTCATGCTTGGATCAATGCCTGCTTGCTGTCGTACCGGGAAGGTTCGCGGCCATGGGAGGGGGTTCAACTGGCCGAAGCCGCGCAGCTCGCGGCCCGGCGAGCTGGCGGCCCGAAACTGCGCGCTTTGGCCGCTATCCGTGAAGCCGAGGCTTACAGCGTCATCGGCGATCGGTCCGCGACGGTTGCGGCGATCAACCGAGCGCACCGCGCCTACGAGTCAACCCGGGGCCGTGATCCGGCATACCTTGACCATTTGCCCGAAGCGCAGCTGAGCGGACTGACAGGCTTGGCTTTCATGCGTCTGGGCGACTATCCGGAGGCGGCCGTGTACTTGCGGACTGCCATCGCAGGTACGGCACAGTATCCGCGCGAGCAGGCGGCCTGGCAGATCCGCCTGGCTCAGAACTTCGTGAAAGCCGGGGCGATTGCTGACAGCTGCGGGGCGTTGATCGACAATTTCGACTGCATCGGCACCGTTGCGTCAACCAGGCTGCGGACTGCGCTGACTGACATCGCCGAGGAGTTGCGGCGATATGTGTCGATGGCCGAGGTGCGGGAATTCTTCGGACTGTGGGCGGAGCGATAACCCTGCTATTCCTTCGCCTGAAGGTATGCGAAAACGCGACTGCTCAATACGTCGTAGCGCTGCCGAGTCCTGTCAAATGACAGGCAGTAATCTCGTGTCGAAGGGAAGCCCTTCGTCTTCGGCTCTGGGGCGGAAAAGGATGTTCCTGGAGGAAACTGCGCTCGAGTTAGATCGACCGTTTCGCTGTCGATGATGTTGAAATAGTGAGAAACGGTTTCTCCGCTCGGCAGAGTGGCGATGGAATTGAGGATGTTCCCGCCGAAATAGTCCTGAACGACGCAAGCGGTCACGGCGCACTGTCCCTTGGCCGGATTGCGCTCAGTCCAATCCGACGCACTGCTCGTCATCGCAGACCAGACCGCCTGAACAGCATGTTCGAGAGCTTGACGGGATACGACAACCACAGGTGCAGGGTACCGGCGCACGGATGGCACGCGCAGCTCGATCAGCAACTAAGGACACGACAGGTGCCCTCACCCGTGGACCTGCTGAGCCTGCCAGAATTTCTGCCGTGCGCGCGTACGGCCGTACCACCAGCGAGGTCAACCTGCCCGAAGGCGTCACCCCACTCCGCGCCGCAACTACATCATCGCCAACGAGTGGACGCCAGAGACACACGAGGCGATCCAGACCGCCCATCCGTTCTTGATCAATATCCCTTGGTCCGAAATGGCGTTCCAGTCTCTGCCGTCCCGGCCTTCGCCGAGACGGCAGAGAGTCACCGATATCGGTCCAGGATCAGCCGCTCGCTTCGCGGCCCTCGATGAGATCGGCGAGTTCGCCTGGGTCTTCCAATACGACCATGGCGGCAGCTGTGTCGCCGTCATGGGTCAGCGAGAGATGAACCCTTGCGCGCGGCAGGAATTCGGCGGCAAGGCCGTGTAGTTTGATGCTCGGCCGACCCCAGGCGTCATTGACGACCTCGATCAGCGGGTACGGGTTGTCGCCGATCTGCGGGCGGCGCGCGAAACGCGATGACGCCCAAGCCTTCAGCACCGCTTCCTTCGCCGCCCAGCGCGCGGCATAACTGCGTGCCGGATCGGTGCCCTTGCTCTGACAGTAGCGCCGCTCACCGGCCGTGAAACTCTCCCGGAGCATGGTGGTTCCGGATCTTTGCAACTGTTCGGCGAACTCGGAGATGGTCACCAAGTCCAAGCCGATCCCCAGGATGGTCAATGCGTCGCCGCTCCTCAGCCCGCTAGCTCAATGAAAGTCAGAGTGCGGCCGCCGAAGCGGCCGCACTCTGCACGGTAGTGGCTGCAGCCGCTATCCCATAGACCCACCGGCGTCCAGTTGCCCCAGAATCACTGCCCCGGTGCCGCAACCGGCGCCGTCGGCCCGGTAGATGCCGTTGCCGGACAGCCGTGCCTCGGGCGAGAGCAATACGTCGGCCTCCAGCTGCCGCTTCTGCGCGGACGGCGCGCCATCACCACCGAGGCGGCGATCGGCTGGCCGCTCGTACAGCGGGGCGCCGCCGCACATGGCCTCGGTGAACCGCTGCCGTCCGGCGAGCTGACGCTCCTGCGCACGGCGCTGGTACTCTTCGCGCCGCCCCGGCTCGATCGCCTGGATGAACGCCTCCGGATGCACCACCGCGAGTAGACCCGAGACGTGCCCGAAGCCGAGTGAGGTGAGCAGACCGGCCTTGAGCGGGAACCGCTCACCGAAGCGCAGCGGTTCACGCGCCCACACCAGATGCGGGTAGCCACGCATCTTGTCATCGACGCAGTCCAGGCTCCGATTCGGTGGTACGACACCGTTTTCCAGCACCTGGCACAGGCCGATCAGCTGGAACGCGGCCGCACCGCCCTTGGCGTGTCCGGTCAGGCTCTTCTGCGAAACCACGAACAGCGGTGCACCTTCCGAACGTCCGACGGCCGTGGCCAACCGCTCGTGCAGTTCGGATTCGTTCGGATCGTTGGCCGCGGTCGAGGTGTCGTGCTTGGAGATGACCGCGATATCGTCCGGTGCCACACCGAGTTTGCGCAGTTCGGCGGCGAACTTGGATTCGCGGCCGCCCCGCCCCGCACCGAGCGCGCCGAGTCCGGGCGCCGGGATGGAGGTGTGCACGCCGTCGGCGAACGACTGCGCGAAGGCGACCACACCGAGCACCGGCAGGCCCATCTCCACCGCCACATCGCCGCGGGCGAGCAGCACGGTGCCACCACCCTGCGATTCCACGAATCCGCCGCGGCGGCGGTCATTGGCGCGGGAGAAGTACCGATCGCTGATGCCCTTGGCGCTCATGGCCGCCGAATCCGCCGTGGCGGACATGTCACCGAAGCCGACGATGCCCTCGATACCGAGATCGTCGAAACCACCGGCGACCACCAGATCGGCCTTGCCCAAACGGATCTTGTCGACGCCCTCTTCCACCGATACCGCGGCGGTCGCACAGGCCGCCACCGGATGCACCATCGCGCCGTAGCTGCCGACGTAGGACTGCACCACATGCGCGAGCGCGACGTTCGGCAGTGCCTCCTGCAGGATGTCGTTCGGGCGCGACTCACCGAGCAGGTTGTCGATGTAGAGCGAGCGCATCGAGGACATGCCGCCCATACCGGTGCCCTGGGTGTTGGCGACCAGGCTCGGGTGCACCCAGCTCATCAGCTCGGCCGGGCTGAAGCCGGAGCTGATGAACGCGTCCACGGTGCAGACGATGTTCCACAGCGCCACCCGGTCCACCGAGGCGGCCATATCGGCGGAGATGCCCCAGATGGTGGGATCCCAGCCGGTCGGGATCTGACCGCCGACGGTGCGCGACAGCTTGGCTTTGCGCGGTACCCGAATCTCGGTGCCCGCCTTGCGGATCACCTGCCAGTCACTCGAATCCGCGACCGGCGTGATCACCGTGTGCTCCGGATCCGATGCGTAGAAGGCGCGCGCCTCGGACTCGCCGCCGACCGTGAAGGTCAGATCCTGGTCGAGGAAGACCGAGGTCATCAGCGGCGCGGCATTGTCGATCATGGCGCCGTCGTCCTCGTAGCGGCGCACACCGCAGCGGGCGACCACCGCGTCGTGGTACTTCTCGGCCAGCTCGTGTTCGGGGACGAAGTCACCGGATTCGGCGTCGTACCAACCGGGCTTGGGGTCGTTCTCCCAGGTCACCAGGCCGGTGCTCCAGGCGAGTTCCAGTACGCCCGCGGCCGAGAGCCGATCTTCGACCTCCATCTCGAACCGGGTGCGCGCCGATCCGTACGGGCCGAGCTCACCGGCACCGACGATCACGACCATATCGGCGAGATCGGCGGTGACCGTACCCCATTCGGGCACCGGCAGCACCGAGCTCATGGTCGGCGGTGCGGGCAGCGCCGAAATCGTCGCCGCCGCAGCGCCTTCCTCGGTTTCGGCCGCTGCCTCCTCCTGGGCCTGCTTGGCCAGCGCGGGCAGATCCAGCTTGACCCGGGCCAGTCCGCCGGTCAGGTCGATCTGCTGCGGTCCGGCCACGGTGACCTGACGGGCCCGCGAGGTGCACCACTTGAGCAGCTCATCGGCCATCTCGGCGGTGGACCAGGTGTGCACACCGGCCTTTTCGACCGCGGCCACCATCGGATCGTTGTGGCCCATCAGCCCGGTGCCGCGCACCCAACCGATCAGCGCGTGTACCAGGGTGACTCGAGTCGACCACGACTTCTCGGCCCGCCACTTGGCGACCACGGCATCGAGCGCGGCCTTGGACTCACCGTAGGCGCCGTCGCCGCCGAACATGCCGCGATTGGGCGAACCCGGAAGCACCACATGCAGTTTGGCGTCGACGTCATGGTCGGCACCGATCTTGGACAGCCCACCGATGAGCCGCTCGACCGACCAGAGCAGAACCCGCATTTCCATTTCGGCGCGGGCGCCCGCATCGGCGAGATCACCGGCGACCCGCGGCGCCGCGAACGGCAGCAGCAGGGTCGGGGTCATCGCGTCCTTGGTCTTGACCTTCGCGCCGCCCGCATTGTCGACCTGTTCGGTGCCGACCCAGTCGATCAGCGCGTCGACATCCTGGTAGGAGGCCATATTTGCGGGGACAACCCAGAGCGCCGCACCGTGGCGCGCGTTCTCGCGGTAAAGCTTGCGGTAGAAGCCGAGCCGCTCGTCATTGAGGCTCGAGGTGGTGACCACGACGGTGGCGCCGCCACCGAGCAGTCGACCGGCGGCCGCCGCCGCGATGGACCCCTTACTGGCACCGGTGATCACGGCGATATCCGAGGACCACAGGCCGGGTTCTTCGGTGCTGAGCGCGGCCTCGGCAATGCGCTCGTACAGTCCGGCGAGCACCGAGCGGGCGTCGCGCTTGGCCTTCTCGCGCCACCAGTTGGCCTGCGCCGCAACGGCTTCGCCCGCACCGAGGAAACCGTCCACCGAATCTTCGCCGGAGCCGATGTCGTCGAGCAGCCACAGCTTGGCCAGATCTTCGCGCGCGGTCGCCCAGCGGTCGTCGATCAGCACCGCCTTGCGGGCGTCGAAGGCGGGCGCGACCAAACGCGGCCAGTCCGAACCCAACTCGGCCGAGACCAGATCGACCAGGGTGTCCTCGGTGGCCTCCGGCGCGGATGCCTGCTCGGCCAGGCCGAGCTGTTCGAGCACGACACGGGCGGCCGTGGCGAGTACACCGTCGCGACCGGTGATCTGCTCGGTGAACTCGCCGAGTGCCGCCGCGTCCACGGTGGCACCGCCACCGCCGCCCGCGCTCGGCATCGACACCGCGATACCGCGCCGGGCCGCGACCGCCTGTACCGCGGCGTCGATGGCCGCGTCGACCGAGGCGGCGTCGCTCACACCCGCGACAAGTCCGCCGAGATCACCGCCGCGCACGCTGACACCCTCGCGGGTGCCGAGGGATACCTCGGCGGTGACATGGTTGGCCCAGCCGTCGCCGAGTTCCCAGACCTTCGTGACGCGCTCGGCGATCGCGGCGGGCCGCTTGCCGGACGGGCCGAAGATCTTGCGCAGGTGGTCACCGATGGCATCGGAGAGCACCGAACCGAAGGGCTTGTAGGTACGGGCGAGTCGCTCGACCGTGGCGGAGAGTGCGCCCATATCGGCGTCGGCCGCACCGTCGATGGCGCCGAGCGACAGCTCGGAGCCGAGGTCGACGAGCAGCTGGTTGCGCCGGGACGAAACGCCGTCGCAGAGCCCTTCGATGGTGTCGACCGGGCCGATCTGATCCAGCCGCAGCTTGGTCCACAGCGCGATGAGCACGCGGGTGGCGTCGGCGGCGGTGAACGCGATGTCGTCCGGGCGCGGACCACCCGAGCTCGCCACCGGGGCGGCAACCGGTGCCGCGGCGACCGGCGCTGCGGCCGCGGCGGTTTCGACCGGCTCGTCGACGGGCTCGTCGACCGACGCGGGGTCGGTATCGGTCGAGTAGACAACCGCGGCCTCGCGCTCGATATTCAGCACCTCGACGGTGACCGTGCCGAAGGCGGGCAGCTTCAGCGTCTGGCTGGCCAGGTTCGCCACGGTCGGGGTTGCGCCCAAACCGATTTCGACGAACCGCTCCACCCCGAGTCCCCCGTGCGCGGCAGCGGTGAACAGCAGGTCCTGGGTCTCGATCCAGCGGACCGGGCTGGCGAACTGCCAGGCGAGCAGTTCGACCAGCACCACCCGGCACAGGTCGGTCGGACGCGCAGCCCAGCTGTCGAAGTCGGCGAGCACGGCGGCCAGCGGCTCCGAGGGCACCAGATCGGCGATCTCCTGGATGAAGGCGCGCTCCAGCGAGAAGGGCTTGGGCACCAGGTTCGGGATGTAGCGTCCGATCAGGATTTCCGGGTGCAGATCAGCGGGCAGCAGCTGTTCGAGCTTCTGCCGGAACTCCGGAACACCCTGGCGCAGCACGGTGGAGTGGAACGGCACATCGATGCCGGGGACCAGGATGAACGCCCGCTTGCCGCCGAATTCGGCACGGCGGCGGTCGATTTCGGCCTCCAGCGCGTCGAGCCCCTTGACCGTGCCCGCGATCGCGTACTGCGAACCGCGCAGGTTCAGGTTGACGACCTGGAGGAATTCCCCGACGCTCGCGCCGACACCGGAGACGAAGCCGACGACCTCGTCATCGGGCAGCCCGATCTGCGACGGCCGGATGGCGGCCATCCGATAGTCGCTGCGGCCCTGCGCATCCCGGGGCACCAGCTCGTGCATGGCCGAACCGCGCTGGAATACGACCTCCAGCACCGCCTCCAGCGGCAGCACACCGGCGACGGCGGCGAGCGCGTTGTACTCACCGACCGAATGTCCGGCCAGCATGGCGCCCTCGACGAAGGCACCGGCCTCGCGCAGTTCGGCGACCTGGGCAACGCCGAGCACCGCCATGGCGACCTGGGTGAACTGGGTCAGATGAATTACGCCGTCCGGGTGCCGGTGCTCGACACCGCGTGCCTTGAGGTAGGTCGGGTTGTCCCGGACCACGGCCAGGATGGAGAAGCCGAGTGCGGCACGGGTGTGCTTATCTGCGCGCTCCCAGATCTCCTTGGCGGCCTTCGAGCGGGCGCGCGCGTCCAGACCCATGCCCTTGCGCTGAATGCCCTGACCGGGGAAGGCGTAGACCGTCTTCGGAGCGGCGGTGCGACCGGTCGCGGTCATCACCAGCTCGCCGTCGGTCCGGCAGGAGACCTCGACGATTTCGCTGCCGGCGTCGACCGCGATCCGCTCGACCCGCACGTCGATCTCGGCGCCGGGGCGGACCATTCCCAGGAATCGGGTGGTCCACGCGGTCAGCGTCCGTGCCGGAGTGGAGCTTTCGGGATCGATGGCGCAGACCGCGTGCTGCGCGGCGGCCGAGAGCCACATGCCGTGCACGATCGGGCTGCCGAGCCCGGCCAGTTTGGCGGCGGAATCGCTGGTGTGGATCGGGTTGTGGTCACCGGAGACCTCGGCGAAGGCGTTCATGGCACGCGGCGCGACCATGGTGACGTCACGGCGCCGACGCCGCGGGGTATCGGTGGCCGCATCGGAAACCACACCGGCCGCGCGCGGCGGATCGGTCAGCTCGCCCGCGCCATTGCGGCCGCGGATGGCGAAGCGTTCGGTGAGGCGGGCCAGCGGCACCACGTCCAAGCCCTGATCGCGCATCTCACCAACGGTGACCTCGACCTCGACCACGCGGCCCAGATCGGTGTCGAGCACCGACTTCGACTCCGCGCGGACAACGAGAATGCTTGTGCTGCTCGGCAATTCGCGCAGCAGCTCGATCTGGTGATCGAGATGCACCAGATCCAGCATGCCCTCGATCACCGAATCCGCGCTCTCGGTGCGCGAGGCACCGAGCACCGCGAAAACGGTGGGCCAGCACGCGCCGACGAGGACGTCTGGCACGGTACGGCCGAGCGTGCTCAGCGATGCGGGCAGGCCCGAACTGGTGACGCCCGCGTGATCGGCGATGAGATCCGGGGTCCACGCCAGATTGATGTGCGCGACCCTGCCCTTCACCTCCGGCAGCGACTGGCCCGCGGCGACCGCGAGCAGCGCGGACATGGCGGTGTCGGCATCGGCTTCGGTAATGACCGGAGCGCCGCCGTTGTAGAGCGAGGACGGAACGGTGATGCGAATCCGGATGCGCACGGCGTCGCGACCGGACAGCGGAACGGTGAACTCGACATAGGAGTGGTCGACGTCCGGCCCGGCGGTTTCGGTGAGCGTCGCACCGGTCGGCGGATGGATCGCGCCCTCGCCGTCGACCTTCCACTCGGCCAGATCGCCGAGGCGGTGGATCGGGTTGATGGTGGTGCGGCCGGACCATTCGACATCCGGCGCGGCCAGCACCGCGTCGATCGGACCGGAGATAACGCCCGCGCTGCGCCGCGCATCGACCGCGACCGGCGTCACACCCGCACGGACCAGCGAGAACGCCGTATCCTGCTCGAAGCGGTCCAGCAGTTCGCCGACCGGCTCGTCCACGCGGGTGATGCCAGCGACGGAAACCGTGCCGGGGATGATGCACACCTGATCGGCCGTGTAGCGCGGATCATGGGCCTGCCACAGCGAATCCGAGCGCCACCAGCGGCGCACATCGCCGTCGACGACAGGGACAAAATTGACCGGCTTACCCGGGGTCTTGCACAGGCTGACGAAGAACGGCACATCCGCCGGATGCAGCAGCGTCTGTTCCGCGGCCGGGTACTGCTGCTTCAGCGTGCACAGCGCGTCGACCGGCTTCTCGAAGGCCTCGTCGGATTCGAACAGCGTGGGGATCTCGCCGCGGTCGGCCGGATGCAGCCGGGATTCGGTGCGGCGCATCATTTCCGCGAACCGGTCGCGCCAGGTGATGTCGTGCCACACCGAGCGGGTGGCGTCGAGGAAGGCGTCACCCAGATCGCTGCCGCAGTCGAAGTCCTTGCGGCGATCCAGGCCGACGGCCAGCTCGACGTAGCGCTCCAGCCACTCGAGGTAGGTCATGCTGGCCAGATCGCCGAAATACGGCTTTGCCGTGACGTTCAGCGCGGCGATGATCTCCGCGCGACGCTCGGCGACCGCGTCGGCGTCACCGGCGACCTCGTCGAGCAGGCGGCCGGTGCGCGAGGCGGCATTGTCGATCTCGTGGATATCGGCACCCAATTGGCTACGGCCGGAAGCCATTCCGCCGGTCGCGGTGCCCGCGCCGACCCAGCCCTGGGTGCCGGGGGTAGCGACGAGCAGTTGCTTGACCTCGGGTGCGGTGGTGGCCTCCAGCGTGGCCATGGCGGCGGTGCCGACCAGCACGCCGTCCAGCGGCATCACCGGATAGCCGTGCGGCACTGCCCATTCACCGGTCAGGTATTCGGTGGCACGTTCCGGGGTGCCGATGCCGCCGCCGACGCAGACCACCACGTTGGCGCGGTTGCGCAGTTCGGCGTAGGTCTCCAGCAGCAGGTCGTCGAGGTCCTCCCAGGAGTGGTGGCCACCGGCCCGGCCGCCCTCGATGTGCATGATCACCGGGTAGTCCGGCAGCTGGTCGGCGATGCGCAGCACCGCGCGGATCTGGGCCACGGTGCCCGGCTTGAACGCCACGTGGGCAATGCCGACCTCGGTCAGCTCCTCGATCAGCGCGACGGCCTCTTCCAGTTCCGGAATGCCCGCGGTGACGATGACGCCATCGAACGGCGCACCCGCCGCGCGGGCCTTCTGCACCAGGCGCTTGCCGCCCAGCTGCAGCTTCCACAGGTACGGGTCGAGGAACAGCGAGTTGAACTGCACCGCGCGCCCCGGGTGCAGCAGCGTCTTCAGCTCCGCCACCCGGTCGGCGAAGATCTGCTCGGTCACCTGGCCGCCACCGGCCAGCTCCGCCCAGTGGCCCGCATTCGCCGCCGCCGCAACGATTTTCGCATCGACGGTGGTCGGGGTCATGCCCGCGAGCAGGATCGGCGAGCGACCCGTCAGCTTGGTGAACGCGGTCTCCACCACGACGCGTCCGTTGGGCAGGCGCACCGGGCGCGGCGCGAAGGCCGACCACGGCTGGGCCACCTGGGGCGCGGCGCCGGGGGTCAGCAGGCTGCGCTGGCCCGCGCGGGTCGCGGCCGCGACAATGCCGACGCCGGTGCCCTTCAGCGAGCCGCTGGTGAGCCTGCTGAGCAGATCGCCGGGACCCAGATCGAGAATCCACTGCGCGCCCGCGGCGACGACGCCGTCGACCGTCTCGACCCAGTCGATCGGATCGACCAGGATCTCCCGGGCCAGTGTGCCCGCCAGGGCGGCGTCCACACCGCACTTGTCCGCCCAGCCGCTCACGATCTCGACGGTGTCGGCGAGCGCGGGGTGATGGAATGCCACATCGACAGCCAGATCCTCGAAGACCGGTGCAAACACCGCGCCACCGCGCGTCTTCGCATCCCGCTCACGGGTCTGCTCGTCATGGATCTGAGCGCACCGCTGACGCACGCGCTCCAGCTGGGTCGGCGTACCGGACAGCACAACGCGCCGACGACCGTTGCGAATCGAAACCACCGCGGCCGCGGCCGGATCCACACCCGCGGATACCTCGGCCACCACCGTGCTCAGGTGTTCGGGATCGACATTCGATACCGCGACCATCGACGAGCGCTCGCCCACCGGCATCAGACCGCGCCGACGCGCCACCAAACCCGCTGCCGCACCGATCATTTGGGCAATTGCGAGGAGTTCGGCATCGCGCTGCCCCCCGGCCTCCACCGAGGTCGCGGCCAGCCGCCCCTGGGAATGCCCGATGATAGCGACCGGCGCGTGCTCGTTCGCATCCAGACCTTGCAGTCGCAGCGCGCGCACGGCGGCCACCTGCGTCAGGAATACGCCCGGCATCGATACCGCGGCCGACCGCAGCACCTGCTCCGATGGCGCACCCGAAACCTCGGCCTCATCCCCCTCGGCGAGCTCGTTCTCGAGCATCCAGCCGATCGGATCAAAGCCCATCGGACGCACCACGAGCAGTTGTGCCGCAACGGGTTCCAGCAGCGCGGCCGCCTCATTGACCAATGCGGTCAGCTCGGGCTCCAGCGCGGCATCACGCCCGATTTCCTCCAGCTCACCGAGCCAGCGGGCACCCTGCCCGCCGAAGGCGAGCGCATAGGGCGTTGCGCCCAACAGCCGATCCAGCAGCGGGGCCCTAGATCCCCCCTGCTGTGGCGCCCCAACCACTTTCGGGCTCTGTCCGGTTCCGGCCGCAGTGCTCTCATTGATCGTCAAGACGCTTCGACTTCCTTCTCCTGGCGACATGCCGTCGAGACACGCCGCTCCCTCGGTGCGCAGGTGTTCCTCACCAATGAGCCCTGATGATTGTCAGGATTCCAGAAAATCATGAGGAAATCCTCACGTTTGCTCCCTCGCGCCCGCCTTACCGCCGAGTATTCCGGTACCTACGTACCAGAATTCCCAGAAACATGACTCTCCCTCATGTTCAAAGCCGCTGGTCTATCGGGTTACCAACGCGTACGAAACATGAGTACTCCTCATGTTGGACGTTATAAAATCGTTATAATCCCAGGTGGGGTTACCGGCGAGTACGACACGCCCGGGCCGCGCTTCGCGATGACGGTCAAGCCCGGTAGAGTTTGGACGGTCGTACCATCAAGCGCGAGTGGCGAAATTGGCAGACGCGCCAGATTTAGGTTCTGGTGTCCACGGACGTAGGGGTTCAAGTCCCCTCTCGCGCACAGATTCCCGGCAGATTTGCCGGATTTGCGTGCCGTGTGTTCGAGCGCACTCGAACACACGGAGGTGACCAGGGAAAATGCGCACCCACCTGCGACAACTTCTGACAGATCCGCCAGGATCGACCATCGATGACCCTGCCCGGCCGGACACGGGAAACGATCGGGGCCGCCGATGATTCCCCCGCTCGTTCTCCCGCAGGCACCACTGGAACAGCTGATCCGCGGTCCGCTGCCGGGCCCGCCGGAACCGGCGTCCATCCCCGACGACGACATCCTGTGCGGCATATCAACGCTCGGCGAGGCCGGCAGAGTCCTCGACCGGTATGTCATGGCAGCGCTCGACTGGTCGCCGGGAACGCAGCTGCAGATCCAGCCTGTCGACGACGTTCTACTTGTCGGCCCATCTCCCGACGGTCAGGTACGCGTCACCGGCGACGGCTATTTCCGCATCCCGTTCCGGCAACGACGCCGAGTCAGCCTCCTCATCGGCGGCCGCGAACAGAAAACCCGACCGGCTCCGGCGGCCTCATGATGGGACTGCTGACCCATACCGTCGCCCTGCCACCGGTCATCGACCTGGGATGTCCCGAGCTACGCGACCGTGTCGTTCCCGAGGTCATCGCCGGCGACAAGATCCTTGCACTAGCCATCACCGAGCCCTCCGGCGGTTCCGACGTCGCCGCACTCACCACGACCGCCGTGCGCGATGGCGACCACTATGTGGTCAACGGCCAGAAGACCTACATCACCAACGGCATGCGCGCCGACTATCTGCTCACTGCGGTGCGTACCGGGGGAGCTGGCATGGGCGGTCTCTCGATCCTTCTCATCGAGGCCGACAGTACAGGCGTCGACCGCACCCCGCTGCAGAAGATGGGTCTGCACTCCTCGGATACGGCCACCATCTACTTCGACCACGTAAAGGTACCGGTCACCCACCTCATCGGTCCCGAGAACGAGGGATTCAAGCAGGTCATGGCGGGCTTCAATGTCGAGCGGCTCGGCGTCGCCCAGCAATGCACCGGCTTCTCCCGTGTGTGCCTCGACGAGGCTGCGCGCTACGCCGGCGAGCGGGAGACCTTCGGGAAGACCATCGGCTCCCACCAACTCGTCCGTGCTCAGCTCGCCGACCTCACCCGGCAGATCGACGCGACGCAGGCCATGACGGAACTGTGTGCCTGGCGCTTCCAGAAAGGGCAGGCGACACCGGCCGAGCTGGCACTGCTCAAGGTCCAGGCCACTCTCACCTTCGACAATGTGGCGAAGGGTGCCGTCACCATCCTCGGTGGCAGCGGCTTCATGCAGGGACCAGCCAGTGAGCGCCTATACCGTGAGGTTCGCGCCTTGGCCATCGGTGGTGGCACCGAGGACATTCTGCGCGACCTCGCCGGTCGTCAGCTCGGCTACGGCAGCTGGTACGGAACACGTTGAAAGGCAATGATCTCGTGACCGATCCGATCTTCCCCTGACCGCAACCTCCTGGGTCATCACCGAACCGGGCCATCTCGAGCTGCGAGAGTTCACCGTCCCCGCCTCCGATGCCGAGACCGGCGTCCTCGAGGTCGAGGCCACCGGTGTCTGCGGTGCCGATGTCGAGATGTTCCACGGAGAGAGACCCAGAGATTTCCCACCGGCGCCCGGGGATTTTTCGTCGGTGTGGTCCTCTCAGGGCACCAGCGCGCCCGCCTCGGCCGCGTCCGCGGGGGCCTCGTCCTGATCGGGCGAGCCGATCATGTGCAGGGTCTGGTTCAGCAGGTGCGGTGTGTAGGCCGGGTCGACGTTCTGGATCAGCGCCCGGGCGGCGTACGCGAGGTGATGCCCAAACGCGTGCCCGACATTGTGCGGGTCGAAGGTGCGCACGGCCTCGAGGATCGCGGTGTGGTGGCGCAGCCCGCGCTGCCAGGCGAGCGGGGCGTGCGTCGCGTAAATCGTGGGGTAGCGGTCGCTGAGCTCGGTGATCGCCCTCTGGATCCGAGATCCGACGGCGCCGGTGAGCACGTGGTGGAAGCGGTGGTGCGCGTTTCCGCGGGGCTAGGCATAATAGAACAAGTCAGGACCGGTGCAATCCGGTCCTGACCTGCGTTTTTTGTGGGCCTAACGCTCCACAACCCGAACACTTTGACGGTCGAAGGGCCAGCGATTCGGATCGTGCCGGTAGGCGTTCGGCGGGTGAAGACCATGGCTTGACCGACCGATTCCACCGAGTTGTCGGCGATCGGCGCTCCGCTAGCGCATCGGAGACCACCGCGCACACCCCCGGGTCGTTCGCTCGGTATGCGGCAATACAGTGCGTTCCCTCTCGGTGGGCCGGGTGCAGTGCACCGCGCGGCGGGAGTGGGTCGCTCATGCCATGCCCTTCGCGATTTCGCGCCATTTCCGCTGATACGCGGGGTCTTTCAGGGAGTCGATGAGTGCGGTGACGAACTGTCGCTCGAAGTCGAGTGCGGCGAGGCGGTATTGGTCGTCGACCAGGTAGATCCACTCGAGCCCGTTCGCGGTGGCGGTGTCGAACTCTGCGCGCGCGGCTTCGGCCTCGTGGTGCAGGATCGATAAGCGCTTGCCTAGCAGGTCGATCGCATCGTCCGGGGGCAGGACCATCAGCAGGGACAGGGCGGAGACGAACTGCGGGTATTCCTCGCGGGGTGTGGCGATGAGCTCGCGCAGCCAGTCACGCAGCTCGCTGCGACCGGATTCGGTGATCGTGTAGACGGTCCGCTCGGGACGTTGAGTGTCGCGCACGGTCTCCTGCTCGGCGATGAAACCGGCCTTGAGTAGCTGGTTCACCACCGTGTACAGCGAACTGCGGGTGTAGCGGACGTTCCGATCCTTGCCGTGCTCGGTCAGCAGACGGCCCAGTTCGTACGGATGCGTCGGCCCGGGCATGAGTTCGGCCAACACGAACAACGCCAGCGGATTGGCTATCCTGCGCTGCTTCGGCACCGTTCCCTCCATAGTTCTCCACGACTATACGTAGACAATTAGTCGTATGCGACTATACACTGACTGGGGATCAGACATCCTGAACGCGGTGAGGGCGCCGCATGTTTCCGGTCCGAATCGACGAAAGGCAAGGCCAGCGATGGCTACATTGACTGTTCCCGGTGCCGACCTGTACTACGAGGCGACCGGTTCCGGCCCGGCGCTGCTGCTCATTGCCGGAGGCGCGGACGACGGCCGCGATTTCGGCGGCGTCACCGAGGATCTGGCCCGGCACTTCACGGTCGTCACTTACGACACGCGGGGGATATCGCGCAGCCGGTTGCATCATCCGGTCGATCAGGTCTCGATCGAGACCGAGGTCGACGATGCCTTGCGTGTGCTGTCGCAGGTGACCGATGCCATGGCGCACGTCTGCGGGACCAGCGCCGGCGCGCAGATCGCGCTCGCACTCGCCGCCCGCCGACCCGACCGGGTGGCCTCGGTGATCGCCCACGAGCCTCCTGCCGTTCTCCTGCTACCGGTCGATGATCCCCGGCGCGACCTCCTACATCGCGTCGTCGACGCCTACCGGGAACAGGGACTGCACGCCGCGCAGCAGGCGTTCGCTGTCGGGGCCGGGCTCGGCGGACCGGCCCGATCGGATGAGCCACCCTTCGAAAGCGAGGCGGGGGCGACGGCCATGCAGGACAAGCTCACCCGGATGCAGGGCAATTTCGAATTCTTCATCGCTCACCGGATGGGGCCCATCGGGGACTATCTTCCCGATCTCGAGGCCCTGCGAAACCTCCACGACCGCATCGCAATCGGGGTCGGCGCAGCATCGCAGCGACAGCTCGCCCACGACACCGGACTCGCACTCGCTGCCGCGCTGGACCAACAGCCCGTGGTCTTCCCGGGTGGACACCCGGGATATGCCACACATCCGCAGGGATTCGCCCGAGCACTCCACCACGCAGTCTTGTCGTGCAGCCCGACACGGTAGGACCTCCCTGTCACAACTCTGTCGAGCATCTCGAGCAGTTCATCGAAGAAGCGGTGGACATCGCGGACGACAACAACGCGCCGTATCCAGACGGTGGTAGACACGCATCAACTCGGCGAGCAAAGGGCTATCGCGGTTGCGAACCGCACGACATTCGGCATGAGCGGGCGTCTACTCTCGCTGCACGGACCGCCCGCGCGGAGTGTGCCGGGCCTCGACGCCCCTGGATCGCTCGGACACAAACGACGCTCGTCGATGGCTGAACCACCGCAAGGTATTCGCGCAATAACACACCACAGTGAAGCCGCAGGTCGATGACCTGCGGCTTCACTGTTCGATGAGCCTAACGCTCCACAACCCGAACACGATATA
>NZ_JBEXLC010000151.1:0-21347 GCF_040609795.1 Nocardia sp. NPDC004604 | reverse complement strand
CGACCACCACGAAGCCATGGTCTACATCGCCACCATTATGACCATGTCACGCCGCCTCACCCGAACATGACCGAAGTTCTCGGACGCTCACTTAGGTGTTATCGAGACAACGACACATTATCTGCGGTGAATCGTTGGCGCCGGAATGACCCGCGCGAATTCGTAGCCGCTGAGCCGTTCGAGTGAGTCGACCTGGGCGGGCCAGGAGTACCAGCACATGTACGGTTCTGAACCCAGGTCGTGACGATAGGGGTCCCAGCCGAGTGAGTCGCCGCTGAAGAGGGTTCCATCCTCGGCCAGGTACATGACGTGGCCCTCGGTGTGCCCCGGGGTGGGGATCGCCAGCACGCCGAAGGCGACCTCATTGGCGTCGACACCGGTCAGGATTCGTTCTGCGAACGGGGCGGCATCGGCGTCGGCGGCATGAATGGCCACCTCCGCACCGAACGCATCGGCATAGCGCTCGGCGTCGCCGACGTCGTCGCGGTGTGTCAGCAAGATCGTCGCGATCCCGGGACCGACGATGCCGACGAGATCCACATTCCGGCGGCCTTCGACACCAATGCCGCCACGATCATGGTGGGCGAGAAGGCATCCGATCTGATTCGCGGCAGCCACGCATGACGCCGCCGACACCGCTGCGAAATGACAATCTCGGACCCCGGCACAGCGCTGGCTTTCCACCAACACCTGGCCGCACCGGTGCGGCACGTGCCACCAGCAGGCCACGCCATATTCCACCTACCCTGACGGCAGCGGATCATACGCGCGAGTATTCCGGCCCGAGGCGGTGACCAATTCGCCGGTCCGGACCGCCTTGCCCGCTCGGTTTCAAAACAGGGTGTCGCGGCCCCGTAGGGCCGGTATCCCGTCGGCCCAAGCTGCGCGAGCTCGGCATCGATGCCGACCTCGGTGTTCAGCCGCGCCGGTCGAAGATGCCGTCGAGCCAGTCGCAGACTTCTTGGGCGAGGCGGGTGGGGTTGTTGATCTGGCAGTGGGCGTCGGCGCCGGTGGCCGCGTCCAGTTCGATCAGTGTCTTGCGCTCGACGGGGAGCCCGTCGTGCCAGCGGCGGGCTTGGTCGATGAGGACGGGTGACTCACCGCCGCCGACGATGGACAGGAAAGCGCAGCCGACCTCGGACGGGTCGGCCTGGAAGGTGGCGAGCAGTTTCGCGAACTCGACCGGCGTGGCCAGGCCGGAGCGCCACAGGTACATGCGGAAGCTGTCGCGCATCGCTCCGCTGGCTGCCATGACCTCGACCACCTCGACGGGCAGTACGCTGCCGAAGTCGGAGATCGGGGTGCTGGCAATGCAGGCGGCGATGCGGCGTTCGGACATTACGGCGCGGCTGACCATGTAGCCGCCGCCGCTCATGCCCACGATGGCCAGCCTCGCCGGGTCCTGGCCGTAGGTGTCGATGAGGTGGTCGACGATCGCGCTGATCGGCCGTTCGGTCTCGGTCATGAAGTGCAGGCCGCGTAGCGGGGTGCTGCCCTGACCGGGCAGGTCCACGATCAGGGTGGTGTAGCCGCGCCGCCACGCGTTCAGGCCGATGAGGTGGTACATGTCCTCCCGGCCAGTGTCGCCGCCGCCAACTATTACGAGTGTGGGGGCATCCGGTCCGGCGTCCAGGCGCAGCCCGGGAAGCGGCGCCGGCTGGAACGGGATCTCCAGGTAGGTCAGGGGCAGGTCCAGCAGCGCGACCGCGTCGGCGAACGCGCTCTCGTACTTGACGATCAGGGTTTCGAACGCGGCAGTGTCGCCGGCGAACTGCCAAGCCTGCCGGTAGCAGTAGTAGGCCTTCATCAGGACCTCGCCAGCGCTGCGTCGCCGCCCCTGCGCCTGCCAGTCCGCTGCCAGCGTCCGCTGTGCGTCGCCGTAGGCTTCGAACTCGCGCGCCCAGCTTGCCGTGTCCCCGTCCTCGATCCGGGAAGCGATGTAGTAGAGCTCGCCCGAGTCCAGACCGCCGGTCTTGGCCGCACCCGCCGACCACTGGAAGATGAAATCCATGTCGCGGTCGTCGAACCGGTAGCGGATCTCGTTGCTGCGCTGCAGTTTCTCGTTGCTCATGTCGGCCACATTAGGAGCCGCGCTGCCGGGCCGGCGAGGACCGAATCCGCGGATTCGGGGACTCTTCATGCGGACGTGTCGTGTCGGTATTCGTGCGGGCTGCGGCTGTGCCGCCGGTGGAAGGCCCGGCGGAATGCCCGGGCATCGGAGTAGCCGAGCTGGTTCGCGATCGCCGTGACCGGAAGCTGGCTGTTGCGCAGGAGGTCCACCGCGAGATAGTCACGGACCGCCTCGACCTCGACCCGCCAGCTGGTCTCGGCCTCGTGCAGATGCTGCTGCAGCGTGCGGGGGCTGACCGCCATCTGCCGGGCGGCGGTTTCGAGCGTGACTATGCGGCCCGTGAAGCCGTCGGCCAGGAACGCGCGGACCTGGTGGGGCCAGGAGTCGGCGGCCGGCCGGCGTTGTTCGGCGTGTCGGCGCAGCACCGCGGCGAGCATCGGATCGGCACTGAGCAGCGGTAGGTCAAGGTCACCACGCGTCAGAGTGATGGTGGTCGCGGAGCATCCGAAGTCGATGTCGGCCACCCCCAGGGCCTCGGCCAGCCCACGGTGCTGCTTCGGCGCCGGCTGTGCGAGACCGACATGGGAGGGGCGGATCGGGCGTCCGGTGGCGTGCCGTGCCATGGTCAGTTGCCAGCCCAGGACGAAGGCCTCGGCATGCCGATAATCCGGGCCGTCGGAGAGCACCCGCTCCACGACGACTCGGCTGCCGTGCCTGGCCTGCTGGTAGGCACCACCTGTGCTAGCCACGGAGACGTTCCGGATCACGGTGTCGAACGCGTCCTCGAGGGTGTTCGCGGTCAGGAACAGGTAGTCGAACAGACCAAGCCTGCTGGGCTGGTGGTCACGGCCGAAGTGCACACCGAACAGCGGGTCGTCCACCGCGGCCGCGGCGCGATTCCACAGATCCGTGGCCAGCCGGGTCTCCACCCTTCCGGCCGGGTCGGCGAGCTGCTCCGCGTCAAGACTGGCCTCCCGAGCCAGCCGGCGGCTGTCGACCCCGGACCTGGCCACGAACTCCAGGAGCAACCGGGGCCCGGCTGTCGACACGGTGCCCAGACTCACGATCACGATCACGATCGTATTCGTTCCCGACAGTTCTGACCCCTCGCGAAAGGGTCGCATCTCACGGCTGCGTCGGCGCCTAGCGAGCCGCTGATACCCGATTTGCGCGTAATTCTTGGTCAACCCATACCTGGCTGCGCATCTCATGCGTGCTATCACCTGTGCGGAGGCTCGTTGGCCAGCGGTGTGGCACGGAGCTCACGGGAGCAGCCCGACGAGGCTCGGATATCCCACTCGACGGCTTGGCCTAAGTCAGTGGGATGTCCGCGATCGGTTTGGCATACGAGCTACCCGCGATCCGCGACCAGTTCTCGGACAGACACGTGTTGCAGGTCGGCGGCCGGACCGTCACCGGTCAGCCCAACTGAGTCGCGCCGGCCTGTCGGCGCTGCATGGCCGAAGAGCATTACCGACACCGTCCGGGTCTGAGCGCGGCACGACCACAACGTTTGCCTGCGGCACCAACTCTGGATCGGCGACGGCGTCAACGACCCCGAGGATCAAGCCGACATCGCCGACTTCCCCGAGATCGCCGGACTTCAAATCCGCCACCGACATCTCATCCGGCGACATGGTAAATGGCGAGTCAGCCCCTCCCTATTGGTGGCGCCCGGCGCGATCCGATCATCCCGGCGACCGGCGACGGTTCTACCAGCAGATCGGCGACAGCGGGCTGATCAGCGGCACGCCTGAGCGGAACGCGCCTCTGCTCGAGTGGATTCACGAGCACCGCGATCGCCGGTCGATCGACGACCTTCACGGCGAACACCTCATCGAATGGCTGGACATGTGAAACCTGGCGTCAGTTGCAGGTGACTTTTGGGAATCGTGCCGGGGTTCCGATGGCGTTGTGTGCACGATTCGCCGGTCCTCAGCGGGTTCTTTGAAGGGAGCCGATGAGGAACCCCCAACCAGCCAGCAACACTGCCACAAGCAGATTCCACCAGGTGGGTGTCAACCATGGGAAGGAGCCCGCTACGAACGCGGCTGCGATGGCGATCCCGACGATGGTGGCGGGCCACTTCGCAGGGCCAGGGCTCACGAACCAGGTCAGCGAGACGGTGGTCACAGCGAAAGCGAGAAGCGCGAGATGCAGAGCACCGAAAGTGACACTGACGAGCAAGGCGACGACGTCGGCGGAAAGGGCGATTCCATAGGCCGGATACACCAGTCTGCCCACAGCGAGCAGCACCACCACAAGGGAGACGAGGCTGACCATCGAAGACGCCGCGCCGAGGTCGACTCGCGTTGAACGACGGGTTACCCGATCGGCGAGGCTGCCACGAAAGCCCGCGCCCAGCGATACCACGGCGAAGAAAAGCATTTCATCACTCCACATCAGGTGCGCGCGGCCCTGCGCGGCCCAATGAACCAGGTCGTTTCCATCCGATGGAACGGGCGGACGCGCCATGAGAAGGAACACCGCCGCGCCGGCGAGGATCCCGCCGATACCGAGCAGCCAGTCGTGGCGAGGTAAACGCAACCGGCGTCGCCATAGTGCTGTGTCGACCAAACCGAATCCGTCCATGCAGAAGAGGGTCGCCGCCTATGGCGTCGCTCGATATGTGATGGGCCGGCGCCTCACCGACACCGCCCACCGCATCCTACGACTGAACCGACGACATCAGTCCGAAGTGGTCGACCTGGATGACGCCAGCGACGACGACACCGCAACTTGGCTCGGAATGACTGAGAAAACCGCTTATCCCCATTCTCATCCAACCTAAGCTGTCCCGTGACAGTCAATCTTGCTCTGTGTCAATGAATCTTGCTCGTACGGCTGGTTGTGCCACTACAGTTTGCTGGTTGTCTTGATCGTATCGGGTGGGATGGTGGTCGGTGGCCGATGCTGCTGTCGAGTGGGCGCGGTCCTCTGCATGGCTGGTTGAGCTGGACTTCGTTGACGCTGTCGGCATCGAGCGGCGGCTGAGGCTGTCGTAGTGCGAGGGCGCGCGGTCCTAGGACCGGTGCGCACGTTCCGCTGGTCGCGCGGGCTTGGTCATTTCCCTGGTTGGTGGTGGTCGGCGACAACTTCGCGGCATGTGCTCATGGCCAAGCACGGAGTCTACGACCTGCGTCAGCATCTCGAGGAAGTTCTGAATCCTGTGCTGCGCCAGTGGAACATCTTCGGTCGCAACGATTTCACCGCCCACGGCGAAAAGGTCCGGGAACGGCTCGCGGCGTTCCTCGAGAAGATGGAGCACGTGCAGATCCCCAAATTCGAGGGACACCGCGATCGAGCGCCGGCCCGTGAACGAGCCCGCGCCTGATCTAGCGGTGAATCACTGGACAGTAGCGTGCAGCCGCGTGACCGTGCCCCGAACCGCCTGGGTTGTGTTGTTCGGTGGGCTGGTTGGGTGGCTGGCGTCGATGACATCGACCATTGAACGGTTCAAGCTGTTCACCGACCCGAGCCCGACAAACGGCGATGCCTCCGTCGTGCTCCTCGAGCAACACCGAAAGCACCGTGGCTGTGAGGGCGTCGGTTCCCGATACCACCAACTGTCGTCCCGCTGCAGCAGTAATCGATTGCACGGCAGCCGATCCGCTGCGTCCAGCCTGACCGGGAACACGGCGGTCATCGGCTCGGGCAGTTCTGCGATGCGCGCGGCGACCGGATGCGGCCGACCGCCGGCCACGGGGACGGCCGACGCGCGCAGAGCGGTTCGATCACTCATCAGCCTGATGTAGTCCTCCATCGCCGCCCAGCACGAGCGGCACGTCCGGCCCCGGTAATCTCAGACGCCGACGACCGCCACGGGCGCTACCACCTGGCGGTGTGCTTGATCGCCGTCCACTGGCGTCGTAGCCTCTCGGTGTCGATGACGACTGTGGCAGTGCGGAATTCGGCTCCGAGGTCACGCAGTAGCGACATCCATTCCGCACTCGCCGCGATCTCGGCGTCGATGGGGTCGAGCCGGTCTCCGATCAAGGGACTGGCCTTGTACCGCAGCACGAGAATCCGCCATTGCCCGAGGAAGCGGCGGAATCGGTCGAGGGCGTCGGCCGCGTGTTCGGTGACTGCCGCGACCGCTGCCAGCTCACCGTTGAGGCGCTGTGCTTGCTCGGCCATCTCCGCCAAACCCGAGGCCGCCGCGTCACACAACAGGGGCACCGCCTGCAAGGACTGCGACGGTGCGGAGCCGTCGATCACCTCGGCGGCGAACGCGGCGACCGTCGTGTTGTGCAGTGCGGCCAGCGAGATCCGGAATCGCAGGCGCAGCACGTCGGCGCGTAACAAGTCGAGTGCCGCCGGCAGGCCGCGCAGTGCCGTCCCGGCATCTCGCATCGGATCGCCCATGACGCGAGCAACATTCGCCAGCACCGGCGCGGCGGAGGCCAGGGGCCGGGAAGCTTCCCGGGCCGCCGCGACGGATATGTCGAGGCGGTCGGCGATCTCGATTACCCGTTCGGCGGCGACCGTCAATCGTTCGCACAGCCGCTGGTATCCGGCCAGACGCCCGACCAGAGGGGCGAACTCGTCGTCCAGTGCCATCGCGGCGGCGAGCGCATGCCCGATCGGTCCTTGTGCGTGCGGTCGCGCAAACGCCTTACGAACCGAGTTCTCGCGCACCGAAATCTCGGCGGGCAATGCCGTCGCCATGAACTCGTCGTAGGAGGTGAAGCCCCTGTGGCGCAGCGCTTCTTCGATGGCGATCCGCCCGCACACGGCCCGCCCGCGGCGTCCGGCACCGGCAATCCCGGCTCGGTCCTCGACTGCCCGCGCGTGCGCGTAAACCGCCTCGATCAGCTCGAAACAATCACTGCGCGGGCCGATTCGGACCGATAGATAGCTGTTGCGCAGTGGGCTCATGGTGGCGAACACCCAGTAGGCCGAGCCGTCTTTGGCAAGGTTCTTGACGAACCCTGCCACCGGCCGGCCCCCGCGCAGTCGCTCCCAGATCAGCTCGAACACCCCGGCCGGCATATCCGGATGGCGCACGAGATTGTGCGGTGCGCCCACCAGTTCGTCCAGCGCGTATCCGGAGACCCGCGCGAACACCGAATTGCCCAAACGGATGACCCCGCGGCGATCGGTGGTGGAGAAGAACAGCTCGGACGACCCTAAAGGCATGGCATCGGCGGCTACCGGCAACTTGCCGATATCGACGATGTCGTCTGTAACCGTCATGTGGTCAGACGCTCGTGGTTTCGGCCCGCTGCGCCGAATCGGCGGCGATCTCGGCGGCCCACGTTTGGATGGCGTCCCAATCCCTCAGATCACCGTAGTGGCGTCCGCCCAGCAACAGGTAGCGCAGCTGGGCACGCAACGGCAGCTTCGCCCGCTCGTAGCGCCCGGCGAACGCCCGGTAGCCGCGCACCGCCAACGAATCCCGCACGGTCGCAATGTTCTTCGGCACCGCCCGCGCCTTCCATCTGCCGATCGGACCGGTCACCGCCGGGGCCATGCCGACGCTGAACAGCCAGACATCCGTGCCAGCGAGCTGCTCGAGCCGCTGGTAGACGAAGATGACGAAGGGTTTCATCAGGGCTTGGTGATACACCGGACTGCCCAGTACCACCGTGTCGAACCGGCTCAGATCCGGGACGAGGTGACCGGTTGGCACTACCTCCACCACCACATTCGGCGATTCCAGTGCCTTGCCGATGAATTCGGCAATCTCACCGGTAGTCCCTTGCCCCGTCACATACACCACGGCTATACGCCGAACCCTCGAACCCATGCTGCCAGCATTCTGAGCGAGCGGCGACCCGGAGAAGAGGCATGGTGCCCCGATGCGCAGGGACCAAAGTCCCGGTAATCCCTGGTCAATTCGGCACCGGCGATCGCGCACCGGATGGGCGTGGACCGAATGCCTCGGCCGCCCAGGACCAAAGACCTCCATCTGTCGGCTGAAGGCCCCTCGGCTGAAGGGCACGGGAACCTCCAGGCCCGTATCGGTGCCGCAGCGAGCGTGCGGACCGCCGCCGACGCCGCGCGGCGGGCTCCTCGGCATCAGTCGCCGCGGCGCAGCAGGCTCATCGGGACCAGGTCGAAGCACATGCGCATCGCGCCGCTCGCCGAGTCACGTGTGAATACGATCCGGCCCGTGCCGATGCCGAACCGGGTGAGATCGACCCGGTACACCCATGGATCGGTGGGGTCGTCCGGGCACAGCGGCAATCCGCGCAGCAGGCTCGGGATCGGGGTCAACAGCCGCAGTACCGGCCTACCGGCCTGAATCCGGACCTGCACCCCCGCACCGATCATGGAACGGGCACGAAGATCGGTGAGGGCGCCGGGCAGGCGGTAGTCGCCGCACATCTCGTTCCAGATCTCCGGGTGGTGGCCGACATCGGTTCGAATCGCGGCGGCGCGTACCCCCAGCGCATCGTTCATCAGCTCGGAAACGGCCGCGGGCAGCCACAGCATGGCGCGGTGCGCGCCATTGGTACAGGCGAAGATCCCGAGCCCGTCGTCGGGCGCGACCCAGATCTGGGAGTCGAACCCGGGCAGTATGCCTTGATGTTCGACGATTCGATGACTACCCGCGACACCACGGAAGAAGGCCAAGCCCATTCCCGGTATCCGATGATCCGGCTGATACTGCGGCTCGAACATCGTCGCCAGCGTGCTGGATTCGAGGACCGCGCCGAATTCGTTGGCCCCGCCGCCGGACAGCGCTGCCAGATAACGCGCCATGTCGCGGGGCGTCGAGTAGGCCGACGCGGCTCCGGCGGTCACCATCTCGCGAAGGGCGATGGCGCGCGGTCCGTTGCCCCGCAGGTGGTAGCCCGTCGCGAGGCGTGCGCGCATGCTCGGCGTGAGTTCCAGGTCAGTATCGGTCATGCCGAGTGGTCGGAAAATATTCTCGCGCAAATACTGTGCCAACGAGATTCCACTGACATCCGCGATGATCTGCCCGAGCGTGGCGAACCCGTGGTTGGAATAGGTCCACCGAGTGCCGGGTTCGGCCTGCAGGCGCAGGCCGCCTCGGTAGTAGTCCGCCAGTGGTGGTATCGCCGTGCTCGAATCCACGCTCTCGCCGAAGTCCGGCCGCAGAATTCGTGTGGGATGGGCTGTTTCGCCGATCCCCGCAGTGTGAGTCAGCAGGTGGCGCACGGTGGCGGGCCGAAAACTGGGATCGGCGGGCACGAGAGGGTATGCGCGCAAATACTTTTCGGCCGGCGCATCGAGTTCGATCAGGCCTCGCTGCACCAGCTGCATCACCCCGATCGCGGTGAACGTCTTGGTGATCGACGCGACCCGTAACACCGTATGGATCGACATCGGCCGGTGCGTGCCGAGATCCGCGAAACCGTGACCAGAGAAGAACTCCAACTCTCCCGCCCGTACGATCGCCACCGCCGATCCCACCATCGCCCGACGAGCCAGCAACGCTTCGACGCGGTGCGGCACGCTGCTTCGCTCAACTTCTGACATTGCGACTCCATTCGACGACTCGACTGCCTCGTGTCAGCTTGCGACCCGCCTCCCCGACTGCACAGGAGCACATCGGACCGGGTCCGATGGACCAAGGTCCCGCAATGCCGATCGGTTAGGACCTGCCGATCAATAACACGTAACGGCACCTGTTTTTGAATGATGTTGTGGTATTCGCGATTTCGTCGGTGTCTTCCGGAATGCCCTCCTGCTCATGCGATCTCGAACATTGTTGCGGCAGAGCGGATTTTCCGTTATCAACCACCGCAGGCTGCCACCCAACGACGGCGGGCTGCAACTCGGCACCAGGGAGCAACAAGCCACTTGTCTTGTCCCTCGCCCGCGACCTGATGCGGCCGCGGCCGGTCACGATAGGCGTGCCGGCGCGGCCGCCCGATGGCGTCGGGTTCAGGGGCGGGCGATGATGAGGGGGCAGTCGGTGGCGTGCAGGACGGCTTGGCTGACCGAGCCGAGGGTCATGCCGGCGAAGCCACCGCGGCCGTGGCTGCCTACGACGATCAGTTGGGTGTCTGCGGATTCGGCGAGTAGGCGTCGGGCGGGTCGGTCCTCGGCCACTACGCGCTGCACCTCGAGGTCCGGAAATTGCTCTGCGTAACCGGCCAGGCTCTCGGCCAGCAATTCTTCGGCCTCTTTCTGCATATCGGCGCGGGGGATGTAGCGGTTCAATTCCGACCAGGTGTGTACTGCTCGCACCGCGACATTGCGGTGAACGGCCTCGTCGAAGGCCACTTCGATGGCGCGGACGCTGGCTGGGGAGCCGTCGACACCGACCAGCACGGGGCCGTGCAGCCGGTCCGGTGTGTAGTTTTCGGGTTCGGGGATGACCGCGACCGGGCAGTGCGCGTGGCGGGCCACGGCGGTGCTCACCGAGCCGAGTAGGCTGCGGCGGAACGCGCCGAGGCCGCGGGTGCCGACGACCAGCAGGCGTGCGTCCTTGGATCGGTCGAGCAGCACTTGGATCGGTGGTGCTTCGATTACGTGGGTGGTGATATCGAGGTCGCCGACGGGTGCGGCTGCGGCCGTTGCGAATTCGCGTGCGGCGGCGACGGCCGCGGCACCGGCCGCTCGATAGGTATCGTAATCGATCTGGTTGAAGGCGATTCCGGGCCCGAAGTCCATCGGGGCGCCGATGCCGTAGACGATGTGCAGGGGTGCGCGGTGGTGGACGGCGTCGACGGCGGCCCACCGTACGGCCTCGGCGGCGGCGTCGGAGCCATCGGTACCGACGAGGACGGGGGGATTGGTGGCGTTGGCGGACATGTGAATTCGTCGCCCTTCTGTGTGAGTCGGTTGATGCTTATTGCGGGTGGACGACCAGGACCGGGCAGTGCGCGGTCTGTACCAGTGCGTTGCTGGTGGAGCCGAGCAGGAGCCCGCGGAATCCGCCGCGTCCCCGGCTGCCGAGTACGAGCAGTTGCGCGGAGCGCGACCACTCGAGCAGTGCCTGGCGCGGGCCCGACAGGTACACCTTGCGGATGACCCGCACGTCCGGGTATTTCTCCTGCCAGCCCGCGAGTTGTTCGGCGAGGATTGCCTGTCCGGCGGTTTCGGCGTCGCGGTCGGTGATGGCGTAGGGGAGTCCGGCGAAGCGGTCGTAGTACAGATCGCTCCAGGCGTGTACGGCGACGAGTTGGGTGTTGCGCTCGCTGGCTTCGGCGAACGCGGCTGCCACGGCGGCCTCGCTGACCGGGCCGCCGTCGGCGCCGACCACGACCGGGCCGACGCGCCGGGTCTGCTGTTCGGTGCCGGTATCACGGACCACCACGATCGGGCCGCGGCCATGGCTGGTGACGGCGAGCAGTGTCGATCCGAGATGGCTGAGGGTGCCGCCGGATCCGGCCGCGCCGATCGCGAGCAGATGTGTCGTTTCGGACAGCTCGATCAGCAGGTGTGCCGGATTGGCTTCGGAGACTTCGGTTTCCACGGTCAGCGTCGGATCCACCTGGTGGGCCAGTCGACGCGCCGTACGCACCAGGTCCGCGCCCTCGCGGCGGATCATGTCGATCACCGGGGGCATGATCACGTCGTAGATCCCGTAGACGGCTCCGGCGGCGGCCAGGTCGAGGCCGTGCACGATCCGCAGGCCGCGGCCCCGCTTTGATGCGGTCTCGGCAGCCCATCGGACGGCGAGGTCGGCGGCTTCGGAGCCGTCGATGCCGACCACTATTTCGGCCGACGCCAGGCGGTGTGGATCAGTGTGGTGCTGGGTGGTCATGGGCGGTGTCCCTTCGGATCCCGATAAGTGGTTATCCGAAGATTAGGAATCCGAGGCGGTCTGGCACGCCTGGCGTTGGTCCCGAACCACAGGGTCTTAAGGCAACATCACCCGAAGGCTGGATCGGTCAGGGCAATGGCGCCGACCACTGCAACATTGTGCCCCCGTGCTGGCCCTTCGTGACGTTGAAGCTGCCGCCCGCTTGTTCGGCGCGCGTCGCCAGATTCGCCAGCCCGCTCAGTCGCGAGAAGTCGTGGGGCACACCGATACCGTCGTCGGTCACCTCGATGGTGACATCGTCATGCACCCGCAGGTGCACCGACACCGTCGTCGCGGACGCGTGCCGCACCGCATTGCTCACCGCCTCGCGCAGTACCGCCTCGACATCCTCCGACAGCGGTGGCGCGAGCACCGAGACCGGTCCGGCGAGTCGAATGGTGGTGCGTAGTCTGCTTTCTCCGATCATGTCGGCGATGATGCCGTGCAGTCGCTTGCGCAGTGTGGGGCGTCGGCGGTGGTGCCGGATGTCTTGCACGATGGATCGGGTGTCGGTGAGCCGGGTTTGATCTCGGGTGCGCGAGCACGCCTATGACAGCGTCCTCGGCTCGCAGCGGCAGGATGAGTGCCGGGCCGAATTCGGCTGGCTCGTCGAAGATCGGGGTGAAGCTCAATTCGTCGACCGCGACGACCCGGCCGTTATGCAATGCTTCACCGGAATGCAATTCGCCCATCGGAATTCGCTCGCCGATCAACTCCTCGGCGCCGACGCCCGCGGCGGCGACCACCACGAGCTCGGTGACATCCTCGATGGGGATATCGGAGTCATCGGGGAGTGCGAGAAATATGCACGCCGACTGGGTCAGCGTCAACGCCCGATTGGCGACCAGTTCGAGTGCGGTGCCCGGTTCGCCGCCCGCGAGCAGTTCGGTGGCCACGTCACGGTTGGCTTCCAGCCACTGCTGGCGGATCCGGGACTCCGGAACTCGCGACAACGGGGGCCTTTAGTTCGGCAGGGTCGCGCTCGGCGCGCTGTTTGATGCCGAGCAGCATCTTGCGCTCCATGACCCAACTGCCCGGCTCCATGATCAACCGGTTGAACACACGCATGGGCGCCACGGCATTGGGCAGCGCGATGCGGTTGCGGCTCACCAGCCGAGTGCCCTCCGCACTCGGATAGAGCCCGAAGGCCCAGACCCAGTTCCCGTCCGCCGAGGCGAAGACCAGTGCCTTTTCGGGTTCGAGGACGGTCACCCGCATTCGTGGGCCGGTCTGGCCCAGCGCGAAAGTATCACCGACGGAAAGGTTTTGGAACTGCGGCAGGATGGCGTCGGCGCTGTGCATATTCAGCCCGAGCAGGTTCTCGATCCAATCGTAGGTGTAGGCGCCGCCCCGGCCAGGGCCAATCTGGACCAGCCACGGCCAGATCCGCTCTGGACCCGCGTCGATCGTAATCGACCTGGTGGCAACGATATCCGGGTCGGTGAGCAGGTCGTCGCCGGGCATCGCACGGGCAATCTCGTCGGCGGTGGAGCCCCAGCTGAGGCAGCGATCACGCAGGATCACTTCATAGCCCACCGCCAATCCGACCAGGTATGTACCGATTCCGATCGCGCATGCAGTCACTGTCTTCATATCCGGTACGTTCCACCGAAACCGGCAGTGGGCATAGGGGCGTTCGGCAGCTGGCGAGACGACCTTGGTCCGGCTCGGCCGATACGAGATCTGGCGGGTAGGGCCCCGCGCATCGTGATTCCGGCATGGCTCGCGCGGTCGAAGCAGGCCAGGATGCTGGTCGTCGGCGCTCGGGGAATCGGCTCTGTGCGCCGTGTGCTACTCGGTTCGGTCAGCGCGGCGCTGGCCCGGCACGCGCAGTGCCCGGTCACCGTGGTGCACACCACCGCGGCCACTGACGCGGTTACGGCCTGCAAGCCGGTGCTGGTCGGTGTCGACGGCACCCGAAACAGCTCGGCGGCCATCGAATTGGCATTCGAGGAGGCATCCCGGCGCAAGGTCAGCATCGTTGCACTGCACGCCTGGAGCGATACCAGCCGACTCGCGCTCCCCGAGCTGAGCTGTGAAGGCGTAGCGGACGCACAGGACGCGCTGTTCGCCGAAAACCTCGCGGGCTGTCATTTCGGTGCGGTATCCCGAGTGACCTGACCCGACCATGGGGAAGGGTGGAGCCCTAGCAGCCCAAGTGTTTGCGACTGCTTTGCGAAAGATGACCTCGCTGCGCCCTCAGCTTTCGAGCTGAATCGGGAACGATTCCAAGTCGTTTTGGGTCAGGACGGGCAGGTTGCGGATGTTTTCGACCGGCACGGCGAGTTTCAAGTCAGGGAAGCGGCTGAACAGGGCGGGTAGTGCGATGCCGCCTTCGAGGCGTGCCAGTGCCGCGCCCGGGCAAATGTGTGGGCCGTACCCGAATGTAATGTGCCGGTTCGCTGTTGGGCGGGTGATGTCGAAGTCGTTCGCGTCCGGTCCGTGGATCGTGGCGTCGCGTCCGATTGCACGGTAGGACATGACAACCCCGTCCCCTTTCTCGATCGTGATGCCGTCGACGGTGATGTCTTCGCTGGCGAACCGCATGAGTAGGTGCGTGACCGGGCTGTCCCATCGCAGTGTTTCCTCTACCGCCGCATCCCAATCCGCGTCGCCGGATACGAGGCTGGCCAGTTGGTCGGGGTTGCTGACGAGCGCGCGGACGGCGTTGAGGATCAGTCCGATCGTCGTTTCGTGTCCAGCGGCGATGAGGGCTTTGAGGTTGCCGACCACTTCCTCTTCGGTGAGTGGTTCACCGCCGTCGCTGGCCTGGATGAGGGCGCTGGTGAGGTCGTCGGTGGGGGTGGCGGTCTTGGTGCGCACCAGGTCGGTGAAGTAGGTGTCGAGTTCGTCGATCACCCGTAGTCGCTCGTCCTGTGGGGTCAGCAGCGAGAAGAACGCCTTGTACCAGGCGAGCAGCATCGGGTGGTCGGCGCGGTCCACGCCCATGAGTTCGCTGATGACCCGCATCGGCAGCGGGTAGGCGAACACCGACTTCAGATCCACCACCTCCCCGCCGCGGCCGGCGGCGGCGAGGTCGTCGAGCAGTTCGGCGGTGAGGGCTTCGATGGTGGGGCGCAGGGCGTCCAGTCGGCGTTTGGTCAGCGCCTGGGTCGTTTTGATCCGCAGTCGCCGGTGTTCGGGGCCGTCGACGGTGAACATGGACCGGCCCGCGTCGATCATCCCGATCAGCGGCCACTGCCGGGTGACGACCCCGGACTGCCACAGCTTCCAGGCGTTGATGTCTTTCACCAGCCGGGTATCGACGAGTAGCTGACGGGCCAGGGCGTGGCGGGTGACCGTCCAAGCGGGCACTCCGAGCAACTCGATCGGGGTGAGGGGTTGCGCGGCAGCGAGGTAGGCGGTCTCCCCCGCGAGGTCGGCGACCATCGGGTCGATGACGAGGGGCTGGGTATGTGGGCAGACCTGGGTCACGGGGTACCTCCAACAGCATTAACAGGGGTGAATCGAACCGGCAGCGTTGTCATGCCGCGCAGGAACGGCGACGGGCGGCGCACCAGGGCCTCCGCGGGCACCGCAAGGTCAATGTCGGGCAGCCGGTCCAGCAGCACTTCGATGCTGGTGCGCGCGATGATCTCGGCGATCTGCTGAGCTGGGAACGGGCATCGGTATTCGCCGTAGGAGAACGCGAAGTGCGCACTATTGCCGCTGTAGACGGGCTCGACTGTGTCGGCGACGTGCTGGCGGATGTGGGGATCGGCGTTGGCGGCAGCTAGACCCAGCAGCAGCATGTCCCCGGCCCGCACCGCCTTGTCGCCAAGGCGGGTATCGCGGGCGGCCCACCGCCCGGCAAGGATCTGGGTGGGTGTGTCCTCCCACAACACCTCGTTCATCGCCTGCGCGATGCTGTGGCGGCCGCCGCCGAACGCCGCGGCGAAGCGGTCGTCGGTGAGCATCAGCCGCACCGAGTTCCCGATCCAGTCCGAGGTCGGCAGGTATCCGGCGGCCGCGACGGCCGTCAGGTCCAGCGCGTATTCCTCGTCGGTGAACGGTGCAGGATAGTCCAGCATCCGCGAGACCACGTCGTCGCCGCGCCACTGCTGTTTGGTGGCCAGCAGGTGCTGCATGTGTTCACCCACACGCACGAACCCGATGTGTGCGTCAGCGCCGCCGTCGGCGAGAGCCTTCATCGCCCACGCCAGGCTCGGGCCGTCCTCATCAGGAAAACCCAGGATTCGGGCGAGTGCGAGCACCGGCATCGGCACCGCGAAGTCGGCGACCAGGTCGGCTTCGCCCGTTCCGCAGAACCCATCGATCAGCCGGTCGGCCAATTCTTCACAGGCACGCCGCAATTGGAAGGGATCAACCGCGTCGAGCGCCGGTTCGACCATCGCCAGATGCCTGCGGTGTTCGGCGCCTGCGGTGAAATAGATCGACGGTTGCGGCGTGCCGACCATCGGCAGCAGTGGCCAGTCCTCGGGGATGTTGGGCCACTGGTTCCACAGGCCGACATCGCGAGGGAACAGCTCCGGGTCACTGGTGACCTGATGCAATTCGCGGTAGCCGATGACCAGCCATGCAGGGACACTGCCGGGCAGCTCGACAGCCACGACCGAGCCGTGCTGACTGCGCATATCGGCGTACAACCGTTGCGGATCGGTGTGAAACCGAGGACCGCTCAACGCCACTGGGGCGAGGCCGGGGTGTACGGGGCACCCGCCGCGGTTGGCGTCGGCTGCGGTGTTCGGGGTGTTCACAACGCCCCTTCCGGTGTGCTGAGCATGCGGTGGCGGCCATCGGCTGCGGCGGCGAGGTTTACCAAGTGCTCGACCAGGGTGATGAGAACGCCTTTGCACGACTCGCGGGAGCGCGCATCGCAGTCGATGAGGGCGATGTGCGGATCCAGGTCCAGGGCGTCGCGGATCTTGTCGGGATGGTGGTGTGATCCGCCGAAGTTGTTGGAGGCGACTACGAATGGGACACCCTGGTGTTCGAGTCGATCGATGGCGTACCAGGAGTCGGCGATGCGACGCTGGTCGACCAACACGATCGCGCCGATCGCGCCGGTGAACAGCCGGTCCCACAGGAACCAGAACCGCTCTTGTCCGGGTGCGCCGAACAGGTAGAGGACATGCTGGGTGTCGATGGTGATACGCCCGAAGTCGAAGGCGACGGTGGTGGTGGTTTTGCCGGTCACGCCGGTGAGGTCGTCGACGGCTTTGCCTTGCGCGGTCATCGTCGCTTCGGTGTCGAGGGGCCGGATCTCGCTGACCGAGCGGACGAAGGTCGTCTTGCCGACCCCGAAGCCGCCGATGACGACGATCTTCAGGGCTTGGCTGGTGTTGGCGTGTAAGGGCGCGTCAGCGCGGGCGGGCCGGGAATCAAAGGCTGCGGATTCCAACAAGAACCTTCTCGAGGATGGCCAGGGTGGGCCGCGAATCGTACGGCGCACCAGGCAGTGTGGGGTTGGTTTGGGGGTGGCGGGCGGTGATCTTGCTGGCGAGCAGCAGGTCAGAGAGCAAGATCGTGGCGACGCCCACGGGGACGCGCAGTTCAGCGGCGATTTCCACTACCGCGGTGGGGGCACGGCACATGTCCAGGATCCGGACGTGTTCTGGCTGCATGTCAGGAGTCGGATCGCACTCGGTGACCACCAGAGTCACCAGGTCGAAGTCGTCGGTGGCGGGTCTGGAGCGGCCGCCGGTGACGGTATACAGCCGGTCGGGGTCCTCTTCGCGCCCAAGTCTGCTCACGACACGCTCGCTCCCCCGAAGCGCGGCTCGGCCACAAGGTAGTGGCTCATCTGCTCGACCAGCTCCAGCATGTTGTGCCCGACCAAACCCGCATCGGCATCCTCGGTCGCGATGACCGCGATATGCGCGCCCATCCCAGCGTCGACGATGAACAGGATCCCGCCGGAGAACTGAGTCATGGACTGGCGTACTCCGCCGCGGCCGTCCCCGAATTCCTGGGACGCGCCGATCGAGAGGCTTTGAATGCCCGCGGATATCGCCGCGAGCTGATCGGCTTTGTCGACGGTCAGGCCTGCAGTGTTGTTCATCCGCAAGCCGTCGCTGGACAGCAACAGTGCGTGCACAGCGCCGGGGGTGCGGGCAACGAGGCCTTCGAGCAGAAAATTCAGCTGCGATCCAGACGAGGTCATCGATCGTTCTCCACGACTACAGAAGGGACGGGGTACGCGGTGGCCTGGTCACGGCCGTTGGTGAACACACGCTGGAACGCACGCAGCGCGTCAGGGTTCGCGATGTTGGGCGTGGCAGCGTGTATCGGGGTGGACAACCCTTCCGGATGCACGGCAGTCAGGGTGCTTCCACGGCGTCGTTTGGGAAGGTCGGTGCCGCCGACTGATGGCTGCTCAGCAGGCGGGGGCGCTGCCAGTGGTGCCGGTGCTGGTGTGGTGAGGCTGGTCTGGACACCGGTCGGGTCCACCCGGGTGATCAGCTCACGGGGAACCATCACGACCACCGCCGTGCCACCGATAGCCGAGGGCCGGTAGGAAACCCGCAAGCCGTGCTTGCGCGAGAGCAGACCGACCACGGCGAGCCCGAGTCGCGTGCCCGACAGCGACGACAAATCCAGCGTGGAGCCACGACGGCCCGCGCCGATGTTCCCGGCGACGGCGGCTTCGGCGCGCGCCAGCGCCGATTCGCTCATGACCAGTCCGCTGTCCTCGATAGTGATGATCACCCCCGCCGGAACCTCGGCGGCGTAGACGTGCACCTCAGTGGTGGGTGGGGAGAAGTTACAGGCGTTGTCGATCAGCTCCGCGAGAAGATGCATGATGCCCTCGGCGGCGTGCCCGACGATCGCCACGTTGGCCACCACACGCTGTCGCACCCGCTGATAGCCCGCGACGCGTCCCTGCGCGCCGCGCAGAATCGATTGCATGACAATCGGTTTGGGCCACCGTCGCCCGGTGCGACTTCCAGAGAGCACCGCGATGCTGTCAGCAAGACGGCTCAACTGGCCTGTGCGGTGATCCAGTTCGAACAAATCGCCCATCACCGTGGGATCGGCGTGGCGGTCCTGCATGTCGCGCAGTTCGGCAAGCATGCTCGTGGCCATCGCCTGGATACGCCCGGCCGCAGCAGCGAAAGACGCCATGGCAGCGACACGACCGTTCTCGCTGCTTCTGGCGCCCGCGGCGGTCGCGGCTGCCGCATCCTGCGCGGCTGTCAACTGCTTGCGCAAATCATTGATCGTTGAGGTGACCTCCGCGTGCGCGTCGGCGCGTGCCGAAGCCGCCACCTGCCGGGCATCGATGGCCCCACGCCGGTAGAACACTGCCGCGCTCACCGCAGTAGACAGCACCAGCGCAGCCAACCCAGCACCGATCGACAGCGCTATGCGGAAGTCGTTGGGAGCGTAGAAGACTGCGGCGGCGACCGCACCACAGGTGACCACCAAACATGCCAACCATGTCCGGTACGGCAGGCGCGGACCGCTGCGTGTACGGGGGTCTGCAAGGTCGACTTTCGGCTGATTCAGTGACTGTGACAAGTCCGTGCTACCACCCTCGCGCTCACCGCCAGGGGAAAGATATCGGTTCCCCTAACAACCCGCCACCCTCGCTCACCACCCAAATGTGCAGACCGACAAGCAGGTTCGGATCTCGAGGCTGAGCATAGCGGCAGCAGAGGGCACCCGCTACCACAGGATCCGTCCGACGCCGAACCTCCCAAGCCAGGAGGGGCGCCAGGCGATGCCGTCCACCGCGCGACGGCAAAATCGAAGACGACAGGCACACCGGCAGCACGAGTCGCCGCCTCCGACGTCGCGAAGTCGGCGAAGACTCGACTGCCACAACCGATTCCATTGCCGGTATGTGCGGCACACCCCACCACAGCAGCAGTCGAACACCCACCAACCACCACACCGCCATAAGCGAAACCACCACGCCCACAACAGGATAGCTTCGATACTGCTCACGTCGAGACGGACCGGCCACCCGACGTCGAACCGCCGCCGCAGCCCCTCCTTGAACCCAGGATCGATACACGCGCCCCACCCGCGCTGGATGTTTCCGGCTTGCCACTCACACACCTGTTCAACGAACTCGGCGTCGCTGTCGCAGGCGATGACCGTGACGTCGCCTTCGGCGTATTCCACGATCCGCCATGCCGCGGCGCAGGTTGTGGCGGCGAAGCTTCCTCGGCTCAGCGGACCAGACGCTTCGACGACATAATCGCCTGGCCCCGGTCGATCGCATGTCGCAGATGGATTGGTCGGCTTCAGTTTGGAGTGAGATCAGATAGGCCTATTCGGGCTGCCGCGGCCGTTCATTGTGGGTGGGGTTGGAGGGCGATCCGTACTTGATGCGGCGCCACTATGTCTGTCGTGGGTGAATTAAACCGCCCAGGGTGGTTAGCCTCGGGAACTACTGATTTGGCCGTACCCGTGTATGCGGCAAGTCCAACCGTGCCTACGCCTAAGCAAGCGACGATCTGTCACGCTGCCGATCATTGTCATTTGCGCCTCAGAGCATGGCGCCGGTACTGGTTGTCAGTCTCCTGAAAACTCGCTCGCTTCTTCGGACTTGGCAGGCAAATCGTGGTTCGCGGCCGTGGGCGGCGTCACAACATCAAGGGAGTCGTGCCGCGCGGAGTCGTCTGTTGGGCGTGTCCCTCCTCTGCGCGGCCTTACCATTGGCTTCTATTCGCTCTCGAATCGGCTCCAGCGAGCCAGGTCTTCAACGATCGGGCCGGAGTCGGGTACGCGGAACCACCACCATCCACTTCCGGTTATGTCGATGTTCGCGACCGCTGCCATGCGCTTCCCTGAATCTTCGACAGTGATAGACATGAATCTATTGTCTGCTTCGGAGACGTAACTATTCATCTTGGCGCCTAGCGGGGCAGGCAGGCTATTGATGGCACTTTCCAGGAGATCTCGGATAATGAAAGCGGCATTGAGATCGTATTCGTTCCAGACGGTGCGGTCTGTCCAGGGCAGCGCTCTGTCTTGATCGATCTTCTCAACATGAGCGTCCCATGCGTCCGTCAGGCTGATCGCGTCGACTTCCTCGCCGGATCCCCACCTAACTGGGCTACTGTTGATATCGGCTATATCATGGTCGGAAAAATAAAGACGTGCACGATCTTCGGGCTTTGGCATCATCACCTCACGGCAGCTTCCAGGCAGTGGATTTCCAGGGCATTTCGTAATTCACAACCACCTTGATTCCCTTGTATACAAATTGCTCGGCTTGCTCCGCGGTACGTCCGTCGCCCATCGGTTCCGGTGTGCCGTTGGTCAGGGCGTCATGCACTTCAGCGGCAGTTGGCCGTTTCATCGCTGGATTCCCGTCCCCGGTATGGCCGTTGATGAATTCTTCTATCTCGGCTTGAGTGTATTCACTGTGGCGGAAGTCTGGTTCATCGGAATCACCGGCGTGGTCGTCGTCGATGGTCGAAGTCATGCCGATGATGGCGGCGAGACCGGCGACGGCTTTGTCGAGGTCGATGGTGGGCAGCCCGTGGAAGGCGTCGATGGTGCCGACGGCGCCGGCCGCGAGGCTGGTGAGGCCGATGATTCGGACCATTTGGCTGGCGCGGTAGGAGGTTTGGATCG
>NZ_JBEXLC010000150.1:0-21757 GCF_040609795.1 Nocardia sp. NPDC004604 | reverse complement strand
ATCCGCGGATGCGGCGCGAGCAGGTGCTGTTCACCTATCTGCATCTGGCCGCGTCGCGGGAGTGCACCGATGCGATTCTGCGGTCGGGTATCACCGCGATCGCCTATGAGACGGTGCGGGCGGCGGATGGGTCGCTGCCGCTGCTCGCACCGATGAGTGAGGTTGCGGGCAAGCTCGGGCCCCAGGTCGGCGCGTATCACCTGATGGCGCCGCTCGGGGGCGCCGGGCTGCTGCTCGGCGGGGTGCCCGGGGTGCCTCCGGCGGATGTGGTGGTGCTCGGCGGTGGTGTCGCCGGTACGAACGCGGCAACCGTCGCGGCCGGGATGGGCGCGAAAGTCACTGTGCTGGATACGAATTTGACGCGCCTGCGCGAACTCGACGCGCTGTTCCAGGGGCGGGTCTCGACGGTGGCTTCGAATGCGGTCGAGATCGAACGGGCGGTGCTCGGCGCGGATCTGGTGATCGGCTCGGTGCTGGTGCCCGGTGCGCGGGCGCCGAAATTGGTGTCCGAGGAGCTGGTCCGCGGTATGCGTCCCGGCTCTGTGCTGGTCGATATCGCTATCGACCAGGGCGGCTGCTTTGCCGGTTCGCATCCGACCACGCATGCGAATCCGACCTTCCGCGTGGCGAATTCGCTGTTCTACTGTGTGGCGAATATGCCGGGCGCGGTGCCGCATACCGCGACCCTCGCGCTCATCAATGCCACCATGCCGTATGCGCGCGCCATCGCCGATCACGGGTGGCGCGAGGCGTGCACCGAGCATCCTGATCTCGCGCATGGGGTTACCGCAGATAAGGGGCGGTTGCTATCGGCGGAGGTCGCGGCGGCGCACGGGTATTCGATATCCGAGCCGGTGTGGTTGGCGGGCTGACGGCTCGACGCGGACAGATGATGATAAGGGCGAGATCGGTGACGGCGGAATACCTGCGGCGGGCATCGGTATTGGTGATCACCTTGCTGCTGGTGCTGCTGCCGTACTCCGGTGCGGCGGTCGCGGCGCCGATGGGCGTCGATCCGGCCGCGGTGGACCGGTATATGTCCGAATACCTTTCACGGACACGGTTGCCGGGGGCTTCGATCGCCATTACACATGGGGATCGGGTGGTGTATGTCGCGGGGTACGGTCACGATTCCACCGGTTCGGCCATTACCGCGACGACGAGAATGCCGATCGCCTCGGTGAGCAAGTCCATGACGGCATTGGCCGTGCTGCAATTGGTCGACGCGGGGCGGGTGCGTCTGGATGCGCCGGTGCGTCAGTACCTCACGGACTTTCGGCTGGCCGATTCGCGCGGTGATCGGATCACGGTGCGGCAGCTGCTGAATCAGACCTCGGGCATGTCGGATACTGCATTTGCCGATCTGCGGCGGCCGCAGGCGGATTCACTGGCGGGGGCGGTCGAGCGACTACGGACGGCGAAATTGGCCGCCGATCCGGGGACGCGATTCAACTACCACAATCCGAACTATCAGGTCGCCGCTCGGTTGGTCGAGGTGGTCAGCGGGGAACCCTTCGCGGACTATCTGCGGCGCAATGTGTTCGGGCCCATCGGGATGCGCGACAGTACGTCGGTGGATACGGCACGCGCGGCCGGTGATGTGACGCACGGATACATTCGGGCGTACGGGTTCGCGATACCGGTCGCGGAGCCCGATTGGTTCGTCGGCGGTAGCCACGGTGTGATCACTACGGCCGCCGATCTGGCCAGGTGGCTGATAACTCAGAACGATGGCGGTCTGGCGGCGGACGGACAGCGGGTTGTATCCGCTGCGGCGGTGGCCGAGATGCACACACCGTCCGCGGTGGGCGATGGCGACTACGGAATGGGCTGGCGGCGTGCGCAATCCGATCACGGGGTACAGCTCTCGCACAACGGCGATTGGTTCACCTATACCGCTGAACAGGTGCTGTTGCCCGACACCGGATACGGGATTGCCGTGATCGCCGATACCGGTATGTCGCTCGAGGATGATCCCGGGATCATCGCGCAGGGGTTGGTCGAGCTGACCCGGGGCTCGACGCCGGATGTGCACCGTCCGTGGAGCATCTGGGCGGACTGGGGCATGGCGCTGTTGACGCTCGGGACGGTCGGTTTCGGTGGGTTCTGCCTGCTGCGATCGCGCCGGTGGGCCGACCGGCAGACCGCTCGACCCCCGTGGTCGATCGCACTGCGGCAGCTGCCGTACCTGGCTCCGATTGTGATCTTGGCTGTGCTGCCGCAGCTCGCGGGGCTCGTCTTCGGGGGGAGGGCCGGAACCTTCCTGCAGGTGACCTATGTGTGGCCGGCTCTTGTGGTGTTTCTCGGCATCGCTGCGCTAGCGGGTGTGAGTGTTCTCCTCGCGCGCGTGGTCTGGGTCATCGTGTTGCGGCGCAAGCGATCTGGGGGAGATGCGCAGCGAGAAGCGTCGGTTGCCGAGGCGTCTGCCTGAGCGGCGGTGTCGGACGGCGGCCCGCACATGGGGATGTGCGGGCCGCGTGGACTATTCGGCGTTCGGGCCGAGGTACCAGTCGGGGGCGCCTTCGGTGGGGAGGTCGTGCAACTTGTCCGGATTGCGGACGACATTGATGGCGGTGATGCGGCCGCTGTCGATGGTGAAGGCGAAGACGCCGATATGGGTGCCGTCGAAGACGACCAGACCGGGCGTGCCGTTGACCAGGACCGCACGGCCCCAGGCGCCCGCCGCGGATGGTGCGTGGTACCAGCCGAGCAGCATCTTCGCGATGAGTTCGGCACCGTGCACCGGCTGCCGGATCGCGGGGACCTTACCGCCGCCGTCGGCGGTGAGGCTGACATTGGCATCGAGTACGCCGAGCAGTGCGCTGAGGTCACCGGAGCGCCAGGCGACCGCGAAGGCGGAGACGACCTTCTCCTGCTCGTCGGGCGAGGCCGGGAAACGGGGTGTGCCGTCCTCGACGCGCTTGCGGGCGCGCGACGCGAGTTGTCGCACGGCCGCCGGGGTGCGGCCGACGACCTCGGCGACCTCGGGACCGCTCATACCGAACACATCCTGCAATACGAATGCGGTGCGCTCGGCGGGCGAAAGGGATTCCAGTACGACCAGCAGCGCCGTGGTGACGCGCTCGTCCTGGGTGATCCGGTCGGCCGGGTCGTCCCAGCTGGTGACCTCCGGTTCGGGCAGCCATTCGCCGACGTACTGTTCGCGGCGGGCGCGGGCCGAGCCGAGCTGATCGAGGGCGAGACGGCCGGTGACGGTGGAGAGCCAAGCGCGCAGATTCTCGATCTTGCCCACGGTCCCGGCCTCGTACTGGCGCTGCAGCCGCAGCCACGCATCCTGCACCACATCATCGGCATCGGTGAGACTGCCGAGCGTGCTGTAGGCGAGCCGGCGCAGATACGGCCGGTGCTCCTCGAAACGCCGCGCCAATTCGGCCTGGTCGATCGGTTCGGAGGCGGGCTGGTCTGCGGTCACTGTTCTCGCCGTTCGTTGGTCCGGCCCCCTCGGGGGTGAGTTTATGAGTCGTCATCACGATGACGAAACAGGGCTAGCGAGTGTGACATCTGAGTCGCGGTGGCGCATTGCGTGGGTCGCGCGGGTGGCTGGGTTGCCGCCGTGGGCGCTGCGAGCTCGGCCGCGGGATTCCCGGCCTGGGATTCCGACTGCGGCGAGAGCTTGGCATCCAGCGAAGTATGGATCGATCACTGTCGGGGTCCGCGCGATGTTGCCAGGTTCGCTGGGGCGCGTGCGTTGTGGGGAGGCGGGGACCGGATACCCTCGCCGGGTGCGAATGGGGACCTCGACGGCAGTTGGGCTGGTGCTCGGCTACGCGCTCGACCGTGCGTTCGATGATCCGCAGCGGTGGCATCCGGTGGCCGGATTCGGTTCGGCGGCAAGTGCGCTGGAGCGGGTGACCTATGCCGATCGGCGGTCGGCGGGGGTGGTGCACGAGGTGTTGCTGGTCGGTGCGGTGACGGCGCTCGGGATCGGGCTGCGTCGTGGCGGGGTGGTGGCGACCGCGCTGGCGACCTGGACGGTGCTCGGTGGGCGCAGCCTGGCGCGCACCGGGCGGGATATGGCCGATCGCCTCGAGTCCGGTGATCTGACGGGTGCGCGGGCATTGCTGCCATCGCTGTGCGGGCGCGATCCCGAGGCGCTCGATGCGGACGGATTGGCCCGTGCCGCAGTGGAATCCATCGCGGAGAACACCTCCGACGCGACGGTGGCCCCACTGCTGTGGGGTGCGGTCGCCGGGACGCCGGGGCTGCTCGGATACCGCGCAGTCAATACGCTGGACGCGATGATCGGCTACCGCAACGAGCGCTACCTGCGCTTCGGCTGGGCCGCCGCCCGCGTGGACGATCTCGCGAATCTGTTGCCAGCCCGCGTCACCGGCATGCTGACCGCCGCCTTGGCGCCCATGGTCGGCGGACATCCCGCCGACGCGCTGCGCGTCTGGCGGCGCGGCGCATCCGAACACCCGAGTCCCAATGCGGGCGTGGTCGAGGCATCCATGGCGGGTGCGCTCGGCGTCCGTCTCGGCGGCCGCACCCAATACCGCTACGGCACCGAATTGAGACCCACCCTCGGCGACGGCCCGGCACCTCGGGTAGCGGATCTGCGTCGGGCTGTGCATATGTCAGAGGCAGTCCAGGTGGGCGCTGTTCTCACGGCTGCCCTTTGGTCGGTCCTGCGGCGCTGACGCCGAGGTCGCGCACGGCTCAGCGGGTGCCGCCGTAGCGGTCGGCGAGGCGCTGTTCGTTGGTGGCGGCCGGTGCGGGGGTTTCGGTCGGGGTCGGTTCCGGAGCCGCCAGGGTCTTTTCTTTGCGGCGTTCGCGGATTTCGGCGTAGACGAAGTAGCCGAGGCCGAGGGGCGCCATGATGCCGAAGGCCAGCCATTGCAGGCCGTAGGAGAGGTAGGGGCCCGCGTCGAGTTGGGGCAGCGGCGTGGGGGTGAAGGCGCCGGGCTGGTTTTCGCTGAGTTGCAGGTAGCCGCCGCGTTCGCCGGTGGGGATCGCGGTCAGTGGCTCCTGCAGGACGGCCATTTCCTGGGTGGTGTCCACCGAGTACACCTGGCGGTAGCCGTCCTGGACCAGCGGCTCCTTGCCGGGGGTGATGCCCTCCGACATCCGGATTCGGGCCTCGATCCGCTGCGGACCGGTCGGCGGGTCGGAAATCTGCGGTGGGCGGGATCCGTCGACGGCGGCGACCAGGCCGCGGTCGACGAGCAGGATGCGGCCGTCGTCGAGCTTGAAAGTGGCCAGTACCGAGTAGCCGGGGGCGCCGTCGAGGTGGCGCAGGCGGACCAGCGCCGTCGAGTTCGGCAGATAGCTGCCGGTGGCGATGACGCGACGCCATTCGGCGTGCGAATCGGTGCCCTGGTCGTCCAGGACGGTGGTGATATCGATCGGGGCGGCGTCCACCGAATCGGCGATCAGTTGGTTGCGGTGCGAGGTGGTGGTGTTCTTGCCGAGCTGCCAGGGGGCGAGCACGGTGAAGCAGAGGTAGGCGAAGGCCGCCACGAGAACGGCCAGGATCAGCCAGCTCGGACGCAGGAGGAAGGTCAGTCGGCGCATCACGCGTGTCCGTCGTGGACGGGATTGCAAGAGACCGCCTGGTCTGATTCGCCGAGATCTGCTCCGCGGGCTGTGCTCGGCTGGGTACCCGTGTCGTCACCGGACCGGGCAGCTCTTCGGCCTTGGATAGCGACGCCAAGGGGCGCGTCGGCTTCGAAGTCATCGGTGGACGTGCCGTTGCGAGCGGCGAGGGTGCCTCGGACCCAGTCCAACAATCCGGGAATGGCGGCGGCTATCTGGTCGTGGACCAGGTCGAAGTCGGCGGTGTCGCCGTAGTAGGGGTCGGGGACGTCGAGGGAGTCGGCGTCCGGGTCGAAGCTGCGGAGCAGGCGGCGGCGATCCGATGGGATGCCGAGCATGGCCAATCGGCGTTCGTGGCCGGAGTCGAGGGCGACCAGGAGGTCGGCGTCGCGGTGCTGGTTGCCGAATTTCGCGGCCACGTGACCGGTCGGATAGCCGTGGCGGCGCAGTGTCGCGTTGGTGCGGTCGTCGGCATCCTCTCCGACGTGCCAGCCGTCGGTGCCCGCGCTGCTGACCCGCACGCGGTCCGCGAGCCCCTCGCGGTACAGGTGGACCGCGAACATCTTCTCCGCCATCGGCGATCGGCAGATATTGCCGGTACAGACGAACGACACGTGCAACTCACCCACGACAGCCATTCTGGCCGGTCGCCCTGATGAGCCGCCACGTAGGGTGTTTTCTCGTGCCGGATGAACAGGTCGATCGCGCGAAACTGCGTCACCACGGTGACGCCGACGCGCGCCCCGGCATGCTCGATTTCGCGGTGAATGTGCAGGGCGGTGCGCCGCCGGACTGGCTGCGCAACCGGCTGGCCGCCCGACTCGACGACCTCGGCCGCTATCCGAGCGCGGCTGACGAATCCGCCGCGCGCCGTGCGGTGGCGGCCCGACACGGCCGTACCGCCGAGGAGGTGCTGCTGCTGGCCGGTGCGGCCGAGGGTTTCGCGATGCTGCCCCGACTCGCACCCCGGCTGGCCGCAGTGTTGCATCCGTCGTTCACCGAACCCGAACTGGCGCTGCGCGAGGCCGATATTCCGGTCGCCCGCGTCGTCCTCGAACCGCCGTACACGCTGGACCCGGCCCTGGTGCCCGCCGCGGCCGATCTGGTGGTACTCGGCAACCCGACCAATCCGACGTCGGTGCTGCATCGCGCCGACACCATCCGGGCGCTGCGCAGGCCCGGCCGGATCATTGTGGTCGATGAGGCCTTCGCCGATGCGGTCCGCGGTGAACCACAGTCGTTGGCCGCCTCGACCGATCCGGACATCCTCGTTCTGCGCAGCCTCACCAAAACCTGGGCGTTGGCTGGCCTGCGCTGCGGCTACTTCCTCGGCGCACCCGACGTCCTCGCCCGGCTGAACCACGGTCGCGCGCACTGGCCGCTCGGGACAGTGCAACTCGAGGCGATCATCGCGACCGCCGAGCCGAATGCGGTGGCCGCCGCCCAGCAGCGTGCGCGGACGATCGCCGTCGACCGGGATTCGATGATCGAACGACTGACCGCGCTGGGAGTGCAGGTTCACACGCCCGCCGATGGGCCGTTTCTGCTGCTGCGCGTGTCCGATGGTGAACTCCTGCGGAAACACTTGGCGGACAAGGGAATTGCGGTCCGCCGCGCGGATACCTTCCCCGGACTCGGACCCGACTACATCCGTGTTGCCGTCCGCGGTGCAGCCGAGGTCGATCGGCTGGTCGCCGGTATTCGTGCATCGGGGATTTGATGTCGGCCGGGACGGGGTGTGTCAGGACATGGATGGAGTGGAGGTAGGCGGATCGTGACGACGCTGGCGGAACTTATCGGGGTGCTCGACGCGGCTTATCCGCCGAAGTTGGCGGAGTCGTGGGATTCGGTGGGGTTGGTGTGCGGGGATCCGGGGGATGCGGTGACTCGGGTGCTGTTCGCCGTGGATGCCACGGCGGCGGTGGTCGATGAGGCGATCGACTGGCGGGCACAGGCTTTGGTGGTGCACCATCCATTGCTGTTGCGCGGGGTCGACAGCGTCGCGGCCGATACGCCCAAAGGTGCGCTGCTGCATCGGCTCATCCGGTCCGGATGTGCGCTGTTCGCGGCGCATACCAATGCCGACTCCGCTGATCCGGGGGTTTCCGATGCGCTCGCGGCGGCGCTCGGGCTCACTGTCACCGGTCCATTGGATTCGAAACCGCAAGCCGCCGTGGATAATTGGGTGGTGCAGGTGCCGCGCTCACATGCCGATGCGGTGCTGGCGGCGCTGTTCGCGGCCGGTGCGGGTGGTAGCGGAACCTATCGCGACTGCGCTCTCCGAGTGCCGGGAATCGGGCAGTTCCGTCCGGTTGCGGGGGCGAATCCGGCGGTCGGCGCGATCGGGGAATTGCAGCGGGTCGACGAGGATCGCCTCGAGGTCATCGCGGCACCCTCGGCGCGTGCCGCCGTACTGGCGGCACTGCGGGCCGCCCATCCCTATGAAGATCCCGCCTACCACGTCACCGAGCGCGCCGCGCTGCCATCGGGACTCGGCATCGGTCGCGTCGGCGTACTGCCCGAACCGGAGTCCTTGCGCGAGTTCACCGCTCGGGTTGCCGCCGCATTGCCCGCGACGACCTGGGGCGTTCGCGCGGCCGGTGACCCGGACCGGATGATCCGGACCGTCGCCGTCTGCGGCGGCGCGGGCGACTCCTATCTGGATACCGTGACGCGCCTCGGCGTGGATGCCTACGTCACCTCCGATCTGCGCCACCACCCGGTCGACGAACACCTGCGCCGTGGTGGTCCGGCGGTGATCGATGCGGCGCATTGGGCGACCGAATTCCCTTGGTGCGCACAGGTGCAGACGGTGGTGCAGACCGCGCTACCGGACCTCGAAACCCGCGTGTCCACGCTGCGCACCGATCCCTGGACGGTCAGCGTCACCGTGTGACGCACACCCTGATCAACGCGCACGAGCCCGAACTATCCTGTGCGGCGGCGTGTTCGGGGCGTGTCGTGACTGTTGCCGGGAGTGGTGTGCCGTTCAGCTGAGTCGACGCACCGGTACGGGGTACAACTACCGCATGAACTTCCCGGTGGACTTCGGGATCGTGCAGATCGGGCTGATGCTGGTCATCCTGGTCGCGGTCGCGTTGCTGATATCGGCGCTCGTGATGGTGCGCAAGGTCGGTTTGCGGGTTTTGATCGGGCGCGGGGCGGGTGGACTGGTGCTGCTGGTCGTCGCCGTGCTCCTGTTGTGGGTGGTGACGCTCATGCAGACCTTCCTCGGGTTGAGCGGGGAGATCAAGGCGGCACATGTGGTGGTGAGTCAGGTTGCGGGCCAAAACCATCGGCTCGAGGTCGACCTCACCCTCTACGGCGACGAGGACCATCCCGACAAGCACGAGAAATATCAGGTCGAGGGCGATCTGTGGGTGCTGCAGGCCAATATCGTCGAACTGAAGCCCTGGGTGAACGCCCTCGGCTTCCACTCCGGCTACAAGGTCACGCGCCTCTACGGCCAGCGCCTCGACGGCGTCGCCACCACTCAGAACCAGATCTTCGTCAATGGCGATGATCAAGACTTCTTCAACGATATGAGCAACCACAGATGGTGGACCGACCCCTTCGTCCGCTCCGCCTACGGCAATGCCGTCATCGCCACACCCGGCACCTACGACGTGTTCATCTCCCGCGACGCCATCAAAACCCGAGCCCCGGGAAGCTGAGGCAAAGCTCGGGGCGCTGGTGAAGGCCGCCGCGGGCGGCCCGTCAGGGGGCGGGCGAGTTCTGGACCGGGCCGCGTAGTCGTCAGTCGATCGGGTTCACTCGTGACGCCCGCTTCGCGGTCACCGCGGGCGGGAAGCCGCGACTGCCGAAGACCGGCGAGGCGAAGGTCGTCACGGGAATTGCCGTCCGAGCCTCCGAACGTGGATCGAACATACGTGCGAAGGATCGGACCGAGGTCGCTGTGGCTCACGCCACGGTCGCCGATATGCGCCGCGACTTCGTGCATGAACCGATGACGTGGCCTCGGACCGAATCACCCACCATTCGGGGTACGGTTGAAGACTGGTATCGCCGCCCCCGCGGCTCACGTGCCCCCATCCGTCCATAGTGTCCAGGAGTTTGTCCGCGTTGAATGTCGAACCACCTGTCCAGGCCAAGCTGCTCCAGCTCGCCGCTGTCGACGCCGAACTGACGCGGATAGCGCATCGGCGCACCGTGCTGCCCGAGCAACAGGAGGTGGCGCGGCTGGAGACCGAGCGGAATGCGCACAAGGATGCGGCGGTGGCGGTCGAGATCCTGCTCGACGATCTCGACCGCGATATTCGCAAGCTGGAGGGCGAGGTCGAGGCAGTACGCAAGCGCGAAGAGCGCGACCGCGGCATGTTGACCGCCGGTTCGGTGGGCGCCAAACAGCTTTCGGAGATCCAGCACGAGCTGGGCAGTCTGGAGCGGCGCCGGTCGGTACTCGAGGACGAACTGCTCGAGGTGATGGAGCGCCGCGAGGCGTCGGCATCCGATCACGATCATGCCGGTGCGCGGCTCACCAAGACCGAACAGGATCTGGCCGACGCGCAGCGGCTGCGCGATGAGGCGCTGGCGGATCTCGATGTGGCGCAGGGGCGTTGCGATGCCGATCGCAAGGATTTGCTGGTGTTGTTCCCGGCCGAACTGCTGAGCATCTACGACCGTCAGCGCAGCCAGCACGGTGTCGGCGCGGCGCTGTTGCAGGCGCGCCGATGTGGTGCGTGCCGGATCGAACTGGACCGCGGCGAGATCTCGCGGATCGCCAAAACCGAGCCCGATGTGATCGTGCGGTGCCCGGAATGCGGTGCGATCCTGGTGCGTACCAAAGAGTCGGGTTTGTGAGGTTTCCGGTGCGGGTATCAGTACCCGCGTCGGTTCCGCTACCGGCGGCGGGCGGTCCAACGAGGCCGGGTGGTCGAAGAGGACGAGGGGAACAATGACCCAGCGCGAGGTGATCGTCGAGGCCGACGGCGGTTCCCGGGGCAATCCGGGTCCGGCCGGTTACGGTGCGGTCGTCTTCGATGGCGATCACATCCGGATCCTCGCCGAGCGCAGGGAATACGTCGGCATCGCCACCAACAATGTCGCCGAATACCGCGGGCTCATCGCGGGTTTGGAGGCGGCGGCCGAGCTCGGAGCTCGGATGGTGTCGGTGCGGATGGACTCCAAGCTGGTCGTCGAGCAGATGTCCGGGCGCTGGAAGGTCAAGCATCCGGCCATGATTCCGCTGGCGGACCGGGCACGCAGGCTGGTCGCCGGATTCGACACGGTCACCTTCACCTGGATTCCGCGCGCCGAGAACTCCCATGCCGACCGGCTGGCGAACGAGGCAATGGATGACGGCACGCTGATCGGCGAGGTGCATGCCGCCGAACGGCAGCTGCTCGATGCCGGGGCGGTCGCCGCCACGGTGGCGGAGGAGGTGCGCGATGCCGAAGAGCAACTGTTGAGCTGGACCGACGAAACTTCCGCACGCGGCGCCGAGGAGCACTTGCCGAGCTGGATCGACGAAGCCAGGGACGCGCAGTCGACCGCGGCCGATGCCCGAGTCGCCGAGGGCGACGAGCCGCCGACCGCCGCCGAAAAGGCACCCGGCTGGACCGGCGCGACCGGCCGCCCGACCCGCTTTCTGCTGCTGCGCCACGGTCAGACCGCGCTTTCGCTCGAGCGCCGCTACTCCGGCCGCGGCAATCCGCCGCTCACCGACCTCGGCCGCGAACAGGCCGCCCGCGCCGCGAAGATGCTCGCCGCGAAGGGCGGTATCGCCGCCGTGGTCACCTCCCCGCTCGGCCGCGCCAGGGACACCGCCGAAGCCGCCGCAACCGCACTCGATGTGCCCGTGCGCGTCATCGACGGCCTCATCGAAACCGACTTCGGCGACTGGGAGGGCCTCACCTTCGGCGAAGCCGCACAACGAGATCCGCAACTACACGCTCGCTGGCTCGGCGATCCCTCGACGCCAGCACCGAATGGCGAGAGTTTCGACCAGGTCCGCGAACGCGTGGAGGCGGCCCGCCGCGATCTGGTCGCCTTGTATCCGGGCCAGAACATCGTGGTGGTGAGCCACGTGACTCCCATCAAGACCCTGCTGCAACTCGCGCTCGGTGTCGGCCCGTCGCTGCTGTATCGCCTGCATCTGGACCTGGCATCGCTGTCTATCGCCGAGTTCTATCCCGATGGCGGATCCTCGGTTCGGTTGGTCAACGACACGTCCTACCTCTGAGAGGTTTGGGCATCCGACCAATCCCTACTTTCTGCAAAGCGTGAATTATGGCGCATGGCAACGGATTCGGCCTGTCGAAACGGCCCCTTTGGGGTGAATCTCACACGGTAACGTTTCAGACACGCGGATAGCGGTAGGCTTCGGGTCGGTCAGGCACAGGCATCCCGCCCGCCTGTCTGGTCGGGGATGACATCGGTCTTCGAACAGTGCTGCTCGGGGGGATGAGAGCCGACGAGCAACGTGGCTCGGTGGTCGCTTCGAAAGGTGAAGGCGTCCTGTGCTGTCCAGTGGGTCGAGGGAAGCGCAGGTTCGAATGAGTAGTCCGGTCAAGGTTGTCGTGCTCGGTGCGGGGATCGGAGGGCTCACCACGGCCGCCGCATTGCGACAGGCGGGCTTCGCGGTCGAACTGTATGAAGCTGCCCCCGAACTGCGCGGCCAGGGATTCGGACTTTCGGTGCAGGCCAACGGCATCCACGCGCTGCGCGCGATCGGTCTCGGCATCGAGGAGGAACTGTTCGAGCGCGGCGGCAAGGTCGAGACCTTCCGCTTCAACAACCCGGACGGCACGCCCATCCGGGTGCTCCCGGTGCACCGCCAGGACGAGCGCCTCGGTGCGGCGAGCGTCGCGCTGCATCGCAAGGATCTGCACGCGGTGCTGTTGCGTGCGATCGGCGACACCCCTACTCATGTCGGCGCACAAGCGACTCGGTTCATCGATGACGGTGACCACGTGCGCGTCGAATTCGCCGACGGCCGCGTCGCCGAGGGCGATCTGCTGATCGGCGCCGACGGCATCCACTCCGTGGTGCGCGCGCAGCTGCACGGCCGCGCCGAACCGCGCCCCGGCGATTTCGTCGCCTGGCTGGCCTGTATCCCGTTCGAACATCCGGCCGTTCCGCGCGGCTACTCCGCCCACTACTGGGGCACCGGAATGCGTTTCGGCATCCATGACATCGGCCACGGCCGGGTCTACTGGTGGGGCACCATGACCATGCCCGGCGATGCGGCCGCCGATTGGCAGGGGACCAAGGAAGATCTGCAGCGGCTCTACGCCGACTGGGCGCCCGAGGTGCGCGCCTGCATTGATCAGACCGAATGGGCCGATGTGCTCGCCGTGCCCTGCCAGGACCGTCCGCCGCTCGCGGGCTGGGGCCGCGGTCGGGTCACCCTGCTCGGTGATGCCGCGCATCCCATGCTGCCCAGCCTCGGTCAGGGCGCCAACTCGGCCATCGAGGACGCGGTGGTGCTGGCCCACTCGCTGCGGACCTCGCTGGATCCCGTTGCGGGCCTGCGTCGTTACGAGCAGGTGCGCGCCGAGCGCACGGCCATGTTCGTCAATGGCTCGTGGTCGCTCGGCAAGATCGAGCAGACGACCGATCCCAAGCTGGTGAAGGTGCGCAACACCTACTTCCGGCACGCGCCCACCGAATTCTTCCTGCGCGAATTGGCCAAGCCGATGTCGTTCCCGCCACTGGCCGGACCGACCGCGCGGCTGCCGCGCTCGCTGTCCCCGGTGGAACGCTGGCACTGGATCGCCGATCAGCTCGCGCCGCTGCACATTCTGGCCCGGGTGCGGGTGCACGGGTCGATCACCGCCGAGCAGGTCCGGACCGGACTCGATGCGGTGCAGCGCCGACATCCGCTGCTCGGTGTCGCGGTGGCGGCCGAACCCGACGGCACCGCACCGCGTTTCGTCCCGGTGCCGACACCGATTCCCTTGCGCGTTATCGAAAACGCGGATGCGCAGAGCTGGCTGACCGAGGTGGACGAGGTCGAACTGCGCGAGCCGTTCGACTGGCACGGCGGCCCGCTCGCGCGCGCCGTGCTGATCACCGATTCCACCGGCGAGACCAGCGATCTGGTCATCACCCTGCACTACGCGATCGCCGACGGCGAGAGCGCGATGTCGGTGGCAAAGCAGGTGCTGCAGGTCGCCGCCGGAGAGGGTCCCGAACTCGAGCCCGCCCCGGTCCGGCCGGGTCCGGAGGCACTGTTCCCGGCGAAGTTCCAGGGCGCCAAGGGCTTCGGCCGTACCGTGGGATCGCTGCTGCGCGATCAGAAGTCGCAGCTCAAGCGTCCGCGTCGACTGGAGCCGACCGAATTGGCCGCGCCAGCCGAGCGGCGCAGCCGGGTCGTGCACCGCAGCCTCGACGCCGATCAACTCGACGCACTGAGCGCCGGTTGCGAGCGCAATGGTGTCGGCCTGCAGGCCGCGCTCTCCGCGGCGCTGCTCATCGCGGCGGCCCGAGAGTCGGGCACCTATAAGGAATCCTGGTACACCGTCGGCAGTTCGGTGAACTTTCGCGACCACCTCGATGGTGCGGTCGCCGATACCGAGGTCGGGACCTATCAGGGCATGATCGCGACTCCGGCGAAGTACGCGCCATGGGCCTCGCTGTGGCAGATCGCCGGCGAGATCGAGCGCGAGTACGGCGCGCGGATGGATCGTCGCGATCACCTCGCGGCACTGAACCTGTTGCAGGTCGCCGCACCGAAGTCGGTGGCCGCCAGCGCATCCACGGTCAAGCTGATGGACACCCGCGGTCCGGGCCACCTGTGCATGACCTACCTGGGCCGCTACTCGTTCCCGGACAAGATCGGCTCCTGGCAGCTGTCGGGCGCGCAATTCGTCTCCGGCATGTCGGTGAGCGGCTTCACCATGGCCACCGCCAATGCCACGCACGGCGAATTGTCGTTCAACCTCGGCTATGTCGAGCCCGCGATATCTCGCGAGCGCGCGGAACGTCTCGCCGATGAGAGTGTGCGCGCACTGCTGTCGGTGATCTGACAATGCGGGCCGTCCGCGCCCGCCCATAGACCGCGAATCCCGGTATCGAGGGCGATGCCGGTAATTCGCGCTATCTGAAAACTGGATACAAGTGGTAACTGCTTTGCGTTCGGCGTCGACAGGGGTGGGTCCTGGACAGGTTTGCGCACGGTATGTGCCGCGATCGTCGCGATAGGAGTGACTGTGACGTCCGAAATCAGCGCAACCCCGGAAAGATCCACCGAGGCCTGGCCGGTCAGCGCGTATCAGCGCGATGTGCTCGGCCTGGCATTCCGGCTGGCGCCCGAACCCGTTGCCCAACAGACCTATAGCCTGCGCATGGATGAGCCGCTGGATATCGAGCGGTTGCAGGCCTGCTGGCGGCGGGCCCTGATGAGCGATGACGCGCTGCGACTGCGCTTCGCGTTCGACAACGGCGAGTTCCGCCAATGGATTTCCGATGACATTCCGCCGGTCGAGGTCATCGATCTCACCGGTGCGCCCGATCCGGAGACCGCGGCTCAGGAGTGGCTGTGGCGCGAGGTCGGCGCGCCGGAGCGGCCGGAGCGGCCCGCCCGGCTGGCCGCGGTGGTGGACCGGCCGGACCGGTTCTTCCTGTACATCTCGGTGCATCACGCACTGGCCGACGGCTATGGCATGAATCCGGTCATCGCCACGCTCGATACCAGCTACAAGCTGAAAGACGTACCACTCGACCAGCTCGCGGTACCGGAACCCGCCAACGAGCACACCGATCGTTCGGTGGCCACCTACCGGCGGATCATCGAGGACGATGAGGCATACCGGGCCTCCGAGCAGTACCAGGCCGACCGCGACGGACTGCTGGCGGCACTCGACGGTGTCGAGCCCGCGCTGTTCGACAACCGGACCAACTCGCCGAGAATCGCACGCGGACACTACAGCACGATGATTTCGGGGGAGTACCTCGACCGTGTCCGCGCCACCGGCGTGACCGTCTTCGCCTATCTGACCGCCGCGGTGGCGACCTATCTCGCGACGATCCACCGCACCGACCAGGTGGTGATCGGCTGCCCGATGCTGAACCGGCATTCCGCGGAGACGTACCGCACGCAGGGGCACCGAGCCAATGTCGTGCCGCTGCCGGTGCGCGTCGACCGGGACGTGCCGCTCGCGGCAATCGCGCAGCAGGTGACCCAGCAGATTCGGAAGCTGAAGAAGCATCAGCGATTCCCCTACGGTGAGCTGACCCGTGCGCTGAATCCGGATCCGGCCGCGCCGCCGCTGTACGACGTCGCCTTCTCCCACACCAAACTGCCCGATGCCGACTATGTCCACGAGCTGCTCTCGAAGTGGACGGTGCACAATCCGGGTTCGGTGACCAATGCGCTGACCATCGTCACCGCGGAGAACGGCAGGGACGGCTCGATCAGCCTCCAGTTGTTCTACGACAAGGACGTTTTCGACGCGAGCTTCCCGATCGAATCGGCGCTGCGCGGCGTCGGTGAGCTGGTGACCGCATCGCTGGACCGGCCGGAGACCCCGGTGGGTGCGCTGCCATTGCTGTCGCCGCGGATGCGTGCCGACGTGGCGGCCCTCGAGGTGGGGCCACGCAACGAGTTCCCCTACACCACCATCGATCGGCTCTTCACCGAACAGGCCGCCGCGCATCCGGATCGGGTGGCCATCGTGCCCGCCGCCGGTTCCGGTGAACAGCGGCTGACCTACGCCCAATTGTCCGGTTTGGTGGATGGTTTCGCGGCCCGGCTGCACGAGCTCGGCGCCACCGGGAACGAATGCATTCCGGTGGTCCTGCCCCGTTCGACGGATATGTTGATCGCGGTGCTCGGCATCCTGCGCGCCGGTTGCGCTTATGTGCCGCTCGATCCTGACTATCCGGCGGCGCGCATCGAGACGGTGCTCACGGACTGCGATGCGCGGTTCGTGGTCGCCGGACGCGAGCATGCGCGGGTCTACGCTGACCTGGGCGTCACCCGCGTCACGGTGTCCGACACCGTGCCCGGCAGCGTCGAAAACGTCTCGCATCCACACGATCTGAGCTATCTGATCTACACCTCGGGCTCGACCGGCGTGCCCAAGGGCGTGATGATCGAACACCGCTCGGTGGTCAACCGGCTGACCTGGATGCAGCGCCGCTATCCACTGGCCGCCGACGATGTCATCCTGCAGAAGACGCCGGTCACCTTCGATGTGTCGGTGTGGGAGTTGTTCTGGTGGGCCATCACCGGGGCCGAGGTCGCACTGCTCGAGGTCGGCGGCGAGCGCGACCCGCGCCGCATCGCCGATGCCATCGAGGCGCATGCGGTGACGGTCATCCATTTCGTGCCGTCCATGCTGGCCGCATTCGTGGACGAGCTGGCGGCCGATCGCACGATCGTGCCGCGCATCGCCGGTCTGCGCCGGGTGTTCTGCAGTGGTGAGGCGCTGCCGCCCGCCCTGGTCCGCCGCTTTCACGCGGCCTTCACCGCGGTGGGCCAGCGGCCGCCGCAGCTGGTGAACCTCTACGGCCCGACCGAAGCCACCGTCGATGTCTCGTATTTCGACTGCCCGGACACCGGCGATGCGCTCGATGTGGTGCCCATCGGCCGTCCGATCGACAATATCGATCTGCTGGTCCTGGATGAATCCGGACGCCGCATGCCCATCGGGGTGCCCGGTGAACTCAATATCGCCGGTGTCGGCCTCGCCCGCGGATATCGCGGCCGCCCCGATCTGACCGCCGCCGCCTTCGTCGACGACCTGTCCGTGCCCGGCCGCCGCCGCTACCGCACCGGCGATCTGGCGCGCTGGCTGGCCAATGGCAGCCTGGAGTATCTGGGCCGCTTCGACGACCAGGTGAAGATCCGCGGCAATCGGATCACCCTCGGCGAGGTACAGAACGCGATCCTCGGCTGCCGGGGCGTACGCGCCGCGGCCGTGGTGGACGAGCAGTCCGACACCCACGGACTGCACCTGGTCGGCTACTTCGTCGGCGATGCGGTGACCGGCGAGGAGATCGCCGAACAGATCGCGACCCGCCTGCCCCGCTATATGATTCCGACCCGGCTGCTGCGGGTGGACCGGATTCCGTTGACGCGCAATGGCAAGGCCGACCGCAAAGCGCTGGCCCGCGAGGCGGCGACCGCCGAGCAGGTGGACGTCATCGGCGCGGTCGAACCGCGCACACCGGTCGAGGCCGAGCTGGCACAGGTCTGGCGGACCGTGCTCGGTATCGACTCCATCGGTGTACACGACAACTTCTTTACCCACGGCGGCGACTCGATACTCGCGCTATCTGTGCGCACCGCCGCCGAGCGGGCCGGGATGTACTTCGATGTGGACGCCTTCTATCAGCATCCGACCATTGCCGAACTGGCCGGGATCGTCTCGGATGGTCCGGACGGCAACCGGATTCGGATCGTCACCGCACTGGAGACGGTGCCGCTGATCGACCGCGCCGCGCTGCACCAGGCCGAGGACGCATTCCCGGCCACCGCCCTGCAGCTCGGCATGCTGTTCCACAGCATCGAGCGCGCCGATTCGGTGACCTACAAGGACGTCTTCCGCTACCGCCTCGAAATGCCATGGGATGTCGCGCGATTCCGCGCCGCATTCGACCGGCTGGTGCGCCGTCAGCCCGCTTTGCGCTCGTCGTTCGAGCTGAGCAAGTACTCGGTGCCGCTACAGGTCGTGCACACCGCGATCGAATACGACCTGGAGATCGTCGATATCTCCGATCTCGATCCGGTACTCGCCGATCAAGAGGTCGAGGACTACACCCAAGAGCGCAGGCACGCCCACTACGACCTCACCCGCGCACCGCTGCATGCCGTGCGGGTGTTCCTACGTCCGCTCGAAAGTGCTGGCCAGACCGTCGATCTGGTGCTCAGTTTCCATCACGCGATCCTCGACGGGTGGAGCGTCGCGACCGCGGTGCTCGAGCTGTTGCTCGACTATCTGAACATGTTGGGGCTGATCGAAACCGGTATCGATGACACCCCGCATGCGACCACCGTGCTCGCCGAATACGCACAGGCCGAAATCGCAGCGGCGCACGATGATTCGGCCCGTGCGTTCTGGCGGGAGGCGCTGGCCGGTGCCGAACCGACGGCACTGACCGCATTGGGTGTGCACAGGGGTGCCGGGGCGGAGGAACCGCGGGCCAGTGCGGTGGTGCCGCGCCGGCTCGCCGAGCGGGTGACCGCCTTCGCCGCCCGGCACCAGGTGCCCGAGAAGGCCGTCTACCTGGCGGCGCACTGCCTGACGCTGCGCACGGTGACCGGCCGCGCCGATATCACCACCGGCGTCGTCAGCCACGGCCGTCCGGACCGGGCGGGCGCGGAAAGCATTGCGGGCCTTTTCCTCAACACCCTGCCGATGCGGCTGGACGATACCGCGACCACCTGGCGCGCGGCCGTCGACCAGATCGCGCGCCGGGAGCGCGAGGCGTATCCGCACCGGCGCTATCCGCTGCGGTCGATGCTGGCCGATGGCGCCCCCGCCTTCGAGACGGCGTTCAACTTCATCAACTATCACCTCTTCGCACCGATTGTCGGCGCGGACGGCGTCGCACTGCGCGATTTCGACGTTCGCGAGGACACCAACTTCCAGCTCCTGGTGACCGTGGCCAACGATCCACGGGACGGCCGAATGTGGGTGCGGGTCAATGGCGATCACACGCTGACCAGGGATCAGTGCGAAACCGTCGCGGTCACCCAGTTGCGCATGCTGGCGAGCATCGTCGCGGATCCGGATGCCGCAATCGATCGCAGCACCGGTCCGGCGACGGCCCGTGATGTCGGCACGCTGGTCGCCGACGCGGCCGCACTCAATCCGGATACGGTCGCCGTACAGGGCGACGAATCCGGCATCACCTACGACGAACTGATCGAACGCAGCGATCGACTTGTTCGGCGGCTCAGCGGCTTCGGCATTCGGACCGGCGATCGCATCGGCATTCTGATGGGCCGTCGCCCGGAGCTGGTACTGCTGGTACTCGCGCTCATGCGGCTCGGCGCGGCCTGCGTGCCGCTCGATGTCAGCTATCCGCGGTCCCGGCTGAACCTGATGATCGACCGCGCCGACCCGCACCGGGTGATCGCCGACGCCGACTACGCCGATATCGTCGACAATGCCGCGCTGGTGTTGGATACCGCCGACCTGTTCGACTCGACGGCCGCGGACAGTCGCGCGGAAGCCGCTGCCCCGGAACATATCTCACCCGATGCGGTTGCCTATGTGCTGTTCACTTCCGGCTCCACCGGCGAACCCAAGGGTGTCGCCATGCCGCACCGCGGGCTGACCACACTGGTGGACTGGCAGAACCGCAGCGCATCGGGCATGGACCTGGCCAGCACACTGCAATTGGCGCCCTTGAGTTTCGACGTGTCGTTCCAGGAGATCTTCACCACCCTGGCCGCGGGTTCCACGCTGCGGGTCAGTTCGGTGGATCTGCGCTCCAATGTCGAGGAACTGCTGAATACCGTTGTCGCGGAGGGAATCGAGCGACTGTTCCTGCCCTACGTCGCACTGCAGGCCTTCGCCGAAGCCGTGCTGGCCCGACGGATGTTCCCGGTCGATCTGAAGGTGCTCGCCTCCTCCGGTGAACAGCTGCGCATCACCGACGAGATCCGCGCTCTGTGCGAGGTGGTGCCCGGCCTGCTGCTGGAAAACCAGTACGGCCCAACGGAATCCCACGTCGCGACCACCTGCACGCTGACCGGCTCGCCCGATGACTATCCGTCGCTGCCGCCCATCGGCCGCCCGGTCGACGGTGATACCGTCGAATTGCTCGACGGCGCACTGCGCCCGGTGGCCGATGGCGTGATCGGTGAGATCTACCTGGGTGGTCGTTCCCTCGCACTCGGCTACCAGGGCCGGGCAGCACTGACCGCGCAGCGTTTCGTGGCCGCGCACGGCGGCGCGATCCTCTACCGCACCGGCGATCTCGGTGTCCGGCTGGCCTCCGGCGATCTGGTCTGCCTCGGCCGCAGTGACAGCCAGGTGAAGATCCGCGGGTTCCGGGTGGAGCCCGCCGAGGTGGAGCTGTGCATTCTCGGGCTGGCCGAGAAGTACCCGGCCATCACCGAAGCGGCCGTGGTGGCACGGGGTTTCGGTGGAATCGATGGTGCCCTGATCGCATTCCTGGTCGGCGACGCCGAGCAGACCGATCTGGCCGCGCTGCGCCACGATCTGCGCGGGGTACTGCCCGCGCATATGGTGCCGTCCCGGTTCGTCTTCCTCGACGAACTGCCCCGCACGCCGAGTGGTAAGCGCGACGACGGCGTACTGCGCTCGATCGTCGATGCCGTACCGGAATCGGTTGCCGCGCAGCGGGAACCGGCCGACGAATACGAACGCACCGCCGTCGAACTGCTGGCCGAATACGCCGGTCTGCGTTCGATCGGACTCGACGACGACTTCTTCGCCTCCGGCGGCACCTCCATCGGCGCCATGCGGGTGGTGATGGGGCTGTCCCGGCGATTCGGCGTCGAGTTGCCGCTGGATTCGTTCATCGGCGCGCCGACGGCCACCGAACTCGCGGCGCTGATCCGCTCCGGCAATACCCAGCGCACCTTCGACCCCCTGGTGCCGATCAGCGTCGGCGGTCATAAGCCGCCGTTGTTCCTGGTGCATCCGATCGGTGGAAATGTGCTGTGCTACTTGGCCCTTTCCCGCTATCTCGATCCGGATCGGCCGATCTACGGCCTGCAGGCCGCCGGAGCGGACCCGGGCAGCGCGCCGGAGAAGTCGATCGTCGCGATGGCGGAGTCCTATCTGGCGGCGGTGCGTCGGGTGCACCCCGAGGGGCCGTACCACCTGGCGGGCTGGTCCTTCGGCGGCAATGTCGCTCTCGAAATGGCGCGTCAGCTGCCCGAACACGAAGTGGCCAGCGTGACGCTGCTCGATACCATGGCGTTGCGGCAGCAGGCCCGCGAACCGATCGCCGAGGAGCAGCTCATCCGCTGGTTCTTCAATGAATTGCTGTGGTACGCCCGCGGAAATCAGGCCGCACTCGTCGATTTCGAACCCGATGTGCACGGTTCCGAGGAACTGTTCGAGGCAATGCTCGCCGAGGCGATCAGATCCGCGATCCTGCCCGCCGACAGCTCACCGCAGGCCATCCGCAGGCTCTATGACGTGTTCTACGCCAATTACACGGCGCTGCTGGAGTACCGGCTCGAACCCTATGACCGCGATATCACCCTGCTGCGGGCCGAACAGGGCCTGCCGCCCGGTGTCGATATCGCGCA
>NZ_JBEXLC010000149.1:0-21886 GCF_040609795.1 Nocardia sp. NPDC004604 | reverse complement strand
TGCCATCGCACAGGCGGCAATCGTGCTCACCGCCGGTGTCGCCGTCGGCCTCGGCATCACCGTCACCGCGGCCACCTTCATCGGCGACGCGCTGCCCTTCGTCCTCAGCTTGTCGACCACCCTGCTGCCCGCGGCGGCCCTGATCGTCCTCGGCCTGCTCGGCGCGGCCTTCGCCCTGCGCTTCCTGTTCACCACCGACCCGCTCACCGCGCTCGGCGCGGCCCGCTGACCTCTCGGAGACCCCACATGACCACCGCGACCATGACAAAAACCGCTCTCACCGTTAGCGAAACAACCCTCACCTATCCCGATGGCGCGGGCCGACTCACCGCACTGAACCAGGTGAACCTGCACGTTCCCGGCGGCACCATCGCGGCCATCACCGGCCCCTCCGGCTCCGGCAAATCCAGCCTGCTCGCCGTCGTCTCCACCCTGATCCGTCCCGACTCCGGCCATATCACCCTCGAAACACCGTCGGGCACAGTCGATCTCGCCGCACTCACCCGTCGCGAAGCCGCCGCCCTGCGCCGCTCGTCCATCGGCATCGTCTTCCAACAGCCGAACCTCATTCCCGCCCTCACCGCCGTCGAACAACTGGAGGCCATGTCACACCTCGGCCAACGCCTGTTCACCTCGCCGGCCCAACGCCGCGAAACCCGCAGCAAGGCAATGGAATTACTCGATTCGGTCGGCCTGGCCGACCAGCACGCCAAGCGCCCCGCCCAACTCTCCGGCGGCCAACGCCAACGCGTCAATATCGCCCGCGCCCTGATGAACGATCCGGCCCTGCTGGTCATCGACGAACCAACCAGCGCCCTCGACACCGAACGCGGCGCCGCCGTAATCGACCTGATCCTCACCGTAGCCCGCACCCACGCCGCCGCCACCCTCCTGGTCACTCACGACCGCACCCACCTCCACCGCATGGACGCCGTCTACCGCATGGTCGACGGCACCCTGTCCCCCGAACCCCCCACATCCTGAAACCTGCTCTCCTGAACGGTTTTTCCTGTCGGTTCCCACCGCTACCGTGCCCCCATGCCCAGCGTCCTGCACGAAGTGGTAATCGACCTGTTCCGGCAACGCCCCCAATTGGCCGCCGAACTATTGGCCGATGTGCTGGACACTCCGCTACCCGAATTCGACCACGCCCGCCTGGAGTCGGGCGACTTCCCCGATATCGACCCCACCGAGTACCGCGCCGACACCGTCGTCGTCCTGGCGACCGGTACCACTCCGGTGCTCGGCGTCGTCGTCGAGGTTCAGCTGAAGCCGGACGGTGACAAGTACTGGAGTTGGCCGGTATACCTGACCACCCTCAGAGGCCGCATCCGCTGCCTGACCGTCCTGCTCGTCCTCTGCCCGAACGAGCGCACGGCCAACCACTGCCGCAAGCCCATTTCAGTCGCCCCGGATTTCACGCTCAGACCTGTCGTACTCAGTCCACAAGATGTCCCCGTGGTCACCGACCCGCAGGTCGCGGCCGACAATCCGGAACTCGCGGTGCTGTCGGCCATTGCTCATCGCAACCATCCCGAACGGAATGCAATCCTGACCACCCTCGCCGCGAGCGTGTTCCCCGCGCCCCGCGGCGAGATGTACATTGACCTTGTAGCGGCCATCTTGCCCAAGGCGGCCCGACACTTCTTGGAGAGCCTCATGACGACCGGCACCTACGAATACAAAAGCGAGTTCGCCCGGCGTTACTACTCCCAGGGCGAAGCCAAGGGCGAAGCCAAAGCTCTGCTCAAGATCCTTCACAAACGAGGCCTCATCGTTTCCGAAGCCCAGGCCGCCGAGATCCACGGATGCACCGACGTCAGTCGGCTCGACACTTGGCTCGATCGTGCCCTGACAGCCGACACCGTCGACGAAATTTTCGTCGAATAGCTCCTTCAAGGGCCTTATGTCGACCACCGGAACGTCCAAATACAAGAGTGAATATGCCCGCGGCTACGAGGCTCACGGTAAGGCCGAAGCACTGGTGATGATCCTCGAAGCAAGAGGCTTGATGATCTCTGAAGGGGACAGGGCGCCCGTGCTGGAGTGCACGGATCAGGACCAACTCGACATCTGGATCAAGCAAGCCGCGTTCGTCGCCGCTGCCGACGACCTCTTCGGCTGACGGCCCCGAACCAGCCTGGGAACACGGTCTCGACACGATCATCATTGCCCAGCCGAACGCATTGCACCCCTTGACCTTCGGAAGGTCAAGGGGTGCAAGGGGATTCAGGGTCAGGGCTGGCCGGTGAAGTAGGCGATGCCTGCGCCGATCAAGGGTTGACCGCCTACGGCCAGGAAGCCGATGCCTGCGCCGATGGCGACGGTGGCCATAGTCGCACCGAGTACATCGAGGCTTTCCGCGAGGTGTCAACCCGACCGCTACCGTTGCGGCGCGCATCACATTTCGATAATGCGAGCTATCAATAACCGACGGTGCACGCCGAGTTGTCAAGCCCGACAGCACATTCCATCGCCGATACCATTACTCCGACAAGCCGAGCAGCATATTCCGCTGCTCCCGAACCCGAACCTGAATCGCGTCCACCACTGCCGCCACCTCCGGCCTGCGCAACGTCTCGGTGCGGATGACGAGCCAGTAGGTGAGCCGAACCGAGACCTCCTTGCGGAGCACCCGGACCAGATCGTCATGACGGTCGGCCATGAAGCAGGGCAGCAGACCCAGACCCGCGGCCGCACGAGTCGCCTCGACATGTACGAAAACATTTGTGGACGTGACGGATTCGCGCATGGCGGGCGCGAAACTGTTGGCCAGATCCAGATCGTCCACCTGGAGCATCGAATCGATGAAGTAGACCAGGGAGTGCCGCGCGAGATCGCCGATGGCCGTTGGAGTTCCGTGTTCGCGCAGATAGTCGCGGGAGCCGTAGAGCCCGAGGCAGTAGTCGGCAAGCCGAATCGCCTTGGCGCGGTGCACCTGTGGTTCACCGACCACCACTTCGATATCGAGACCCGAACGCTGCTGGGAGGCACGGCGGGTCGCGGCGACGATCTCGACGGCGATCTTCGGATGCCGCCGCTGCACCTCGGCGGCGGCCGGTGCGGCCAGATAGGCACTGAATCCGTCGGTCGCCGAAATCCGGACCACCCCCTCCAGCACCCGAGTGCCGTCGGCATCGGTGGCCAGCGATCTGACCGCCGATTCCACCGCCTCGGCCGCGGCGAGCGCCTCGCGCCCGAGATCGGTGAGCTCCCACCCGCCGGTCACCCGGGTGAGCACGCGGCCGCCGAGCGTCCGCTCCAGTGCGGCGATGCGGCGGGAGATGGTGGTGTGGTTGAGGCCGAGTTCCTCGGCGGCGGTGACGAAGCGCCCGGAGCGCCCGACGGCGAGCAGAACCAGCAGATCGTCCGCGCTGGGATAGGCAGCCGGAGTCATTTCTGCATTCTTGCAGACACGCACTGCACAACTGGTTATTGCGGCCGCAGATATGTGCACGAATACTCGTGCTGACCACGCAATGTGGGGGCCGTCACATTCACAACATGATGTGGCCCCGGTCATGAAGGAGATGTTCGATGAGCGTGCGCAGTGCAGTGCGGCCGACCGGTGATCCCGGCGGTATACCGGCCGGTCTGAGGCGGGTGGTGGCCGCCTCGATGGCGGGCACCGTGGTCGAGTGGTACGAGTTCTTCCTCTACGGCACGGCTGCGACGCTGGTCTTCAGCAAGGTGTTCTTCGCCAAGGGCACCAGCGATCTCGACGCCATCCTCGCGGCATTCATCACCTACGCCGTCGGCTTCGCCGCGCGCCCGCTCGGCGGCATCGTCTTCGGACACTTCGGCGACAAGTACGGCCGCAAGAAACTGCTGCAATTCAGTCTCATCCTGGTCGGATCGTCGACCTTCCTGATGGGCTGTCTGCCGACCTTCGCCCAGGTCGGTTACTGGGCACCGACACTGCTGGTCGTGCTCCGGTTCATCCAGGGCTTCGCGGTCGGCGGCGAATGGGGTGGTGCGGTGCTGCTGGTTGCCGAACACAGTCCGAGCCGCAGCCGCGGTTTCTGGGCGAGTTGGCCGCAGGCGGGTGTGCCCCTCGGCAATATGCTGGCGACGGTCGCACTGCTGGTGCTGACCTCGACGCTATCGGATGCGGCGTTCCTGAGCTGGGGCTGGCGCGTCGCGTTCTGGCTGTCCGCGGTGGTCGTACTGGTCGGCTACTACATCCGCACCAAGGTCACCGACGCACCCATTTTCGTTGCGGCACAGCAGGAAATCGCACAGGTCAAGGCGAATTCGCTGAGCGTGGTCGAGGTACTGCGGCGCTACCCGCGCGGTGTCCTCACCGCCATGGGGCTGCGGTTCGGCGAGAACATCCTCTACTACCTGGTGGTCACCTTCACCATCACCTATCTCAAGGTGCAGGTGCACGTCGACACCAAGGTCATCCTGTGGTGGCTGCTCGCCGCGCACGCCGTGCATTTCGTGATGGTTCCGCTGGCGGGCAGTCTCTCCGACCGCTTCGGCCGGCGGCCGATCTATCTGATCGGCGCGCTCACCGCGGGCACCTGGGGTTTCTTCGCCTTTCCGATGATGGACAGCGGCCACAATGCGATCATCATGGCCGCGATCATTATCGGCCTGGTATTCCATGCCTTCATGTACGCGGGACAGCCCGCGATCATGGCCGAGATGTTCCCCACCCGCATGCGGTATTCCGGTGTTTCCCTCGGCTATCAGGTCACCTCGATCGTCGCCGGATCGCTCGCACCGATCATCGCCGTGCGCCTGCTCAACACCTACAAATCCGCGGTACCCATTGCCATATATCTGGCGGCGGCCGCCGCCGTCACCGTCGTTGCGGTCCTGTTCGCCCGCGAGACGAAAGGTATCGCGCTGGAGGGTATCGACAACGCGGATGCGGAAAGCCTGGCAAACCAACCATCCCCGGCAGCCATCCCGGCAGCGCAGGTCGCGCAGGCCGACACCGTAAGAGCGGAGCTCACATGAGTGATCTGACCGGACGTTCCGCACTGATCACCGGCGGCGCGAGCGGCATCGGCGCCGCCTGCGCCAGGGAACTCGCGGCACGCGGGGCCACCGTCACCGTCGCCGATATCGATGACATCGGTGCGAAGGCATTGGCCAGCGAGATCAATGGAAAGGTCTGGGCGGTAGACCTTCTCGATGTCACCGCACTGGAAGAGCTCACCTTGGATGTGGACATCCTGGTGAACAACGCCGGTGTGCAGAGCATCAACCCGATCGAGGACTTCCCGCCGGAGCGGTTCCGGAATCTGATGACCCTCATGGTCGAAGCGCCGTTCCTGCTCATCCGCGCGGCCCTGCCGCGGATGTACCAGCGCGGCTTCGGCCGGATCATCAATCTGTCCTCGGTGCACGGGTTGCGGGCGTCGGAGTACAAGGTCGCGTATGTGACCGCCAAGCACGCGCTGGAGGGCCTGTCCAAGGTGACCGCGCTCGAGGGCGGCCGGCACGGCGTCACCAGCAATTGTGTCAATCCCGGCTATGTGCGAACACCATTGGTGGACAAGCAGATCGCCGACCAGGCCAAGGCGCACGGCATCGACGAGCAGCAGGTGCTGGAGCAGGTGCTGCTCACCGAGAGTGCGATCAAACGCCTGGTGGAGCCGGCGGAGGTCGCGTCGCTGGTCGGCTGGCTCGCCTCCGCCGATGCGGGCATGGTCACCGGTGCGTCCTACACCATGGACGGTGGGTGGACCGCACGGTGATTCCGGCGGGCCCGGGCCGGACCGGCCTATCCGAAGGCCGACAGCGCCATGCGACGCAGGACCGGCCGGGCCCGGGTGGCGGTGGCATCGGTGGCACTGTGCGGGGTGGAGTTCATCAACCCGAAGCCCGCGTGCGCCTGCACCCGCGCGGTCTCCTCCGGCAGTTCCGGATGCACCTCCCGCAGCACCGCCACCCAGATCTCCACGTACTGACGCTGGGTGCGACGCAGTTCGCGCCGCGGACCGGACGGAACATTGTCCAGGTCGCGGTCCTGGATCCGAATGAGTTCGGGCTCGCCGAGCGCGAAGTCCAGATGGAAGTCGACCAGCCCGTCCAGTGCCTCCTGCGCCGATTCGGTCCGCGCCACCACCGCCTTCCCGCCGTCGAGCAGCCGCTGGCTGACTCCGACCAGCAGTTCGACCAGCAGCGCCTCCTTATTCGGGAAGTGCCGGTAGACCGCGGGCCCGCTGATCCCGACGGCCGCGCCGAGGTCGTCCAGGCGCATGCCGAGGAAGCCGCGGTCGGCGATGAGCCGGGCGCCCGCATCCAGCAGTTGCCCCCTTCGCTGCAGTTTCAGTTGTTCCCTGCGGGTGAGCGCGACGGCGTCGGTGCTGGTCACACGCGCTCCTTTCTGCACACCTGGACATCTCGGTTAATCAACATTAACCTGAATTCCAGTTATCGGCGACTAACTGGATGGCAGGACGGCGTATGACGGTGACCGAACAGGTCGGAGTCGACAACCGCACGGCGCATGTGGCGCTGCTGGCAGATCTGCGTGCCCGGCTGGCCACGACGGCGCTCGGCGGGCCGGCGAAGGCGCGCGAGCGGCATGTGGCCCGCGGCAAGCTGCTGCCCCGGCAGCGGGTGGATCAGCTGCTCGATCCGGGCAGCCCGTTTCTCGAACTCTCGCCGCTGGCCGCGACCGGGATGTACGACGACGAATGCCCCGGCGCGGGGATCATTACCGGCATCGGCCGGATCTCCGGGCGCGAATGCGTGATCGTGGCCAATGACGCCACGGTCAAGGGCGGCACCTACTACCCGATGACGGTGAAGAAACATCTGCGCGCCCAGGAAGTCGCGCTGCAGAACCAGCTGCCCTGCGTCTATCTGGTCGACTCCGGTGGCGCGTTCCTGCCGCGCCAGGACGAGGTCTTCCCGGACCGGGAGCACTTCGGCCGCATCTTCTACAACCAGGCGACCATGAGCGCCAAGGGCATTCCGCAGATCGCGGCGGTACTCGGCTCGTGCACCGCCGGTGGTGCGTATGTACCGGCGATGAGCGATGAGGCGGTGATCGTGCGCAATCAGGGCACGATCTTCCTCGGCGGACCGCCGCTGGTGAAGGCGGCGACCGGTGAGGTGGTCACCGCCGAGGAACTCGGCGGCGGCGAATTGCATTCGCGCACGTCGGGCGTGACCGATCACCTGGCCGAGGACGATCAGGACGCGCTGCGCATCGTGCGCCGCATTGTGGCCACCCTCGGCCCCCGTCCGGCCAGCCCGTGGGAGGTGACGCCGACCGTCGCGACTGCGAAGCCGGAATCGGAGCTGTACGACGTGGTCCCGGTCGATCTGCGCACGCCATATGACGTCCGCGAGGTCATCGATCGGCTGGTCGACGGCGGTGCCAATGGCGACGGCGGATTCCACGAATTCAAGGCCGAATACGGCAAGACCCTGGTCACCGGATTCGCCCGCATCCACGGACATCCGGTCGGCATCGTCGCGAATAACGGCGTGCTGTTCAGCGAATCCGCTATGAAGGGCGCACATTTCATCGAGCTGTGCGATAAGCGCAAGATTCCGCTGCTGTTCCTGCAGAACATCACCGGTTTCATGGTCGGACGTGACTATGAGGCGGGCGGTATCGCCAAGCACGGCGCCAAGATGGTCACCGCGGTGGCGTGTGCGCGGGTGCCGAAGCTCACCGTGGTGATCGGCGGATCATATGGCGCGGGCAACTATTCGATGTGCGGACGCGCGTATTCGCCGCGCTTCCTGTGGATGTGGCCCAATGCGCGCATCTCGGTCATGGGTGGCGAACAGGCCGCCTCGGTGCTGTCGACGGTGCGCGGGGATCAGCTCGACAGCTCCGGACAGCCGTGGTCGGCCGCGGACGAGGAGGCATTCAAGGCGCCGATTCGGGAACAGTACGAATATCAGGGCAATCCGTACTACTCGACCGCGCGGCTCTGGGATGACGGCGTTATCGACCCCGGCGACACCAGAACCGTGCTCGGACTTGCCCTTTCGGTGTGCGCGCAGGCGCCGCTCGAACCCGTTTCCTACGGCGTCTTCCGGATGTGATCGCGATGATGAACAAATCCCATCCCATTGAATTCGACACCGTGCTGGTCGCCAATCGCGGCGAGATCGCGGTGCGGGTCATCCGCACCTTGCGCACCATGGGTATTCGCTCGGTCGCGGTCTACAGCGATGCGGACGCACAGGCCAGGCATGTGCGCGAGGCCGATACCGCGGTGCGCCTCGGCGCGGCCCCGGCCAGGGAGAGCTATCTCGATATCGAGAAGGTGGTCGCCGCGGCGGTGCGCACCGGTGCGCAGGCCGTGCATCCGGGCTACGGCTTCCTCTCCGAGAATGCCGCCTTCGCCGCCGCGCTCGCCGAGGCAGGCATCGTCTTCCTCGGACCGCCCGCGAAGGCGATCGAGATCATGGGCGACAAGATCGCGGCGAAGAATACCGTCGCCGCCTTCGATGTGCCCGTCGTCCCCGGTATCGCCCGGCCGGGACTCACCGACGCCGAATTGATCGACGCCGCAACCGATATCGGCTATCCGGTGTTGGTCAAGCCGTCGGCCGGTGGTGGCGGCAAGGGTATGCGCCTGGTCGAGGAGCCCGCGGCGCTACCGGCCGCACTGGTCAGTGCCCGGCGCGAGGCGGCAGCGGCATTCGGCGACGACACCCTGTTCCTGGAGCGATTCGTCACCCGCCCGCGGCATATCGAGGTGCAGATCCTCGCCGACCAGTTCGGCCACGTGATCCACCTCGGCGAACGTGAATGCAGTCTGCAGCGGCGGCATCAGAAGGTCATCGAGGAAGCGCCCTCGCCGCTGCTGGACGCCGCGACGCGGGCGCGCATCGGCGCCGCCGCCTGCAATACCGCGCGCAGTGTGAATTACGTCGGTGCGGGCACGGTGGAGTTCATCGTCTCCGCCGATCGGCCGGACGAGTTCTTCTTCATGGAGATGAATACCCGCCTGCAGGTGGAACATCCGGTCACCGAGCTGATCACCGGAATCGACCTGGTGGAGTGCCAGGTGCGGATCGCGGCCGGACAGAAGCTCGCGTTCAACCAGGACGAGTTGCGGCTGGTCGGGCACGCGATCGAGGCCAGGGTCTATGCCGAGGATCCCGGACGCGGCTTCCTGCCGACCGGCGGCACGGTCCTGGACCTGTCCGAGCCCGCAGGCACTGGCGTGCGAGTGGATTCGGGATTGCGCATCGGCACCGTGGTCGGCAGCGATTACGATCCGATGCTCTCGAAGGTCATCGCGCACGCGGCCGACCGCGACGCCGCACTCGCGAAACTCGATCGAGCCCTTGGCGATACCTTGTTACTCGGCGTCACCAGCAATATCGAGTTCCTGCGATTCCTGCTGGCGGATCCGGATGTGGCCGCGGGCCGGCTCGATACCGGACTGCTGGATCGCCGCGTCGGTGACTTCCAGCCCGCGGCGGTCGGCGACGACGAATTCATCGCCGCCGCGGCCTATCACTGGCTGCGGCGCTGGCCAGCGGCCCCGAGCGGGCCGTGGGATGTTCCGTCCGGTTGGCGCATCGGCGCGGCCGCGCCGACCACCATCAGGCTGGCCAGCGGTGACCGCACCGAACACGTATATCTGACCGGCTCCCCCGATGCCGCCGAAGTACACCTCAACAGTAGCGAATCCGCCTCGCTCAGTGCCGAATTCACCGGAGAAGCTTCCGGAGTGCTGGTCCTGACGCTGGGCGGCCTGCGCCGGGACTACCGCGTCGCCGAATACGACGGGCAGCTCTGGGTCGCCGGACCATCCGGTGTCTCGGTGCTGCGCGAAGTGGCCGAGGTGAATGTCCGCGGCGGTGCCGAACACGTCGGTGACGCCGAGATCCGCAGTCCCATGCCGGGTTCGGTGATCGCGGTGCCGGTCGACAATGGCGCCACCGTGGCCGCGGGCACGCCGGTCGTCGTGGTCGAGGCCATGAAGATGGAGCACACCCTCACCGCACCGGTCGCGGGCACCGTCGAAGTCCTGGTCGAACCGGGCACGCAGGTCCGCCTCGATCAGCCGCTGGTGCGCATTGCCGCGGCTGCCACCGAACCCGAAACCGCCGAGCGAGAAGGAACTTCCGCATGACCGAGTTTTTGTCCACCGGCACCCTGCCCGAGGAGTACCGCGACCTCGCACTGACGGTGCGTGATTTCGCCAAGTCAGTGGTCGCCCCGGTCGCCGCCGAACACGATGCGAACCACACCTTCCCGTATGAGGTCGTCGCCGGTATGGCCGATATGGGCCTGTTCGGTCTGCCGTTCCCCGAGGAGTACGGCGGCATGGGCGGCGACTACTTCGCACTGTGCCTGGCGCTGGAAGAACTCGGCAAGGTGGATCAGAGCGTCGCGATCACCCTGGAGGCCGGTGTCTCGCTCGGCGCCATGCCCATCTACCGCTTCGGCAACGATAAGCAGAAGCAGGAATGGCTGCCGCAGCTGACCAGCGGGCGCAAGCTCGCCGCGTTCGGGCTCACCGAACCCGGTGCGGGCAGCGATGCGGGTGGCACCAGGACCACCGCGGTCGCCGATAGCGGCGAATGGATCATCAATGGCAGCAAGCAGTTCATCACCAACTCCGGCACCGATATCACCACACTGGTGACGGTGACCGCGGTGACGGGCCAGTCGGGCGGCAAGAAGGAGATCTCCACCATCCTCGTCCCAACCGACACCCCCGGCTTCGTGGCCGAACCCGCCTACAACAAGGTCGGCTGGAACGCCTCGGACACCCATCCGCTGAGCTTCACCGACGTCCGGGTGCCCGAGGAGAATCTGCTCGGCGAGCGCGGTCGCGGTTATGCCAACTTCCTGCGCATTCTCGACGAGGGCCGGATCGCCATCGCGGCGCTCTCGGTGGGCGCGGCCCAGGGCTGCGTCGACGAAAGCGTGCGCTACGCCAAGGAACGCGAGGCCTTCGGCCAGGCCATCGGCCGCAACCAGGCCATCGCCTTCAAGATCGCCAGGATGGAGGCGCGGGCCCACGCGGCCCGCACCGCCTACTACGACGCCGCCGCACTCATGTTGGCGGGTAAGCCGTTCAAGAAGGAGGCCTCGATCGCCAAGCTGGTGGCGAGTGAGGCCGCGATGGACAATGCCCGCGATGCCACCCAGATCTTCGGTGGCTACGGCTTCATGAACGAATACGCTGTGGCCAGGCACTATCGCGACAGCAAGATCCTCGAAATCGGCGAGGGCACAACAGAGGTGCAGCTGATGCTGATCGGGCGGGAGTTGGGCCTGTGAGCGACGCCGACGCCACGCGCCGGGTAGTACAGCGCGGTCTGTGGTTCGACGAGTTCGAGATCGGCGTCGTGTACGAGCACCGGCCGGGCCGGACCATTACCGAGGCCGATAACGTTCTGTTCACCACGCTGACCATGAACACCCAGGCGCTGCACCTGGATGCGGCGTTCAGCGAGCAGCTGGCACCGTTCCACCAGCGGCTGGTGAATTCGATGTTCACGCTGTCCACCCTGATCGGCCTCTCGGTCGCGCAGCTGACCCAGGGCACGATCGTGGCCAACCTCGGCTTCTCCGAAATCGCCTTCCCGAAGCCGCTGTTCCACGGCGACACCATGTACGCCGAGACCGTGGTCACCGATAAGCGCGAATCGAAGAGCCGTCCCGGCGAGGGCATCGTCACCTTCGCCCATACCGCGCGCAATCAGCACGGCGATATCGTGGCCACCGCGATACGCAAAACGCTGGTGCGCAAGGAATCGAGGCCAGCATGAGTTGGCAGCTACCGGGACCGGCCTGGCTGTTCTGCCCGGCCGACCGCCCCGAACGCTATGCGAAGGCCGCCGCGGCGGCCGATGTGGTGATCATCGATCTCGAAGACGGTGTCGCCGCCGGGGATAAGGCGGGCGCGCGTAGGGCACTCATCGATACCCCACTGGCTCCGGAAACCACCGTCGTCCGGATCAATGCCGTCGGCACCGACGAGCACGCGTCTGATCTCGCGGCGCTGGCCCGCACCGAATACCGGCGGATCATGCTGCCGAAGGCCGAATCCGCCGAACAGCTCGGCTCGCTCGCCGACTACGAGGTGATCGCGCTGATCGAATCGCCGCTCGGCGCCGTCGCGGTCGAGCGCACGGTGCTGGCGCCCAATGCGATCGGGGTGATGTGGGGTGCGGAGGATCTGGTTGCCGGACTCGGCGGCAACTCCAGTAGACATGCCGACGGCGGCTATCGCGATGTGGCACGGCATGTTCGGTCGAGCACACTGCTCGCGGCCAAGGCGTACGGGAAGTTCGCGCTCGACTCGGTGTTTCTGAACATTCGCGATCTCGACGGACTGCGCGCCGAAGCACTGGACGCGGTCGCGGTCGGCTTCGATGCGAAGGTGGCGATCCATCCGAGCCAGGTGCCGGTCATCCGGGCCGCCTACGCGCCGTCGACGGATGAAATCGACTGGGCCCGAAGGGTACTCGACGAGGTGCCGAAGCATCGCGGCGTCTTCGCCTTCGAGGGCCGCATGGTCGATGCCCCGGTGCTGCGGCATGCCGAGCAGATCGTGCGGCGCGCGAACCACACCTGATTTCCGAAAGATATTCAGCCAGGAGGTTACTGCGGTGCAACCACAATGGGTGCCGACCGAATCCGATATCGCGGAGGCGCGCATCACCGACTTCGCCAGATTCGTCACGGCGCGCACCGGAGTGTCCGCGCCGGATTACCGGACGCTGTGGCAGTGGTCGGTCGATGATCTGCCCGGATTCTGGGGTGCGCTGTGGGACTACTTCGAGCTCGGCCCGGTCGCGGGCGACGTGCTCGCGAGCGCCGAAATGCCCGGTGCGCACTGGTTTCCGGGTACCCGGCTGAATTATGTGGATCAGGTTGTTCGGCAGTTCCGCGCCGATCGCCCCGCCATTGTCGCGGTGACCGAGGACGCTGCGGTGCGCGAGGTGTCCTGGAGCGAATTGATCGACAGCACCGCGGCCTTCGCGCGCACGCTGCGCTCGCTCGGTGTGCGCCCGGGTGATCGGGTGGCCGGATATCTGCCGAATATTCCGGAGACGGTGATCGCCTTCCTGGCCACCGCGAGCATCGGCGCGGTGTGGAGCGCGTGCGGCCAGGACTATTCGCCCAAGGCGGCGCTGGACCGGCTCGGCCAGCTCGAACCCACCGTATTGGTCACCGCCGATGGCTACCGCTTCGGCGGCAAGACGCACGATAAGCGCGAGGATATCGCGGCGCTGCGGGCCGGACTCGATACGGTGCAGGCCACCGTGGCGGTCTCCCAGCTCGGCCTGCCGGTGCCGGACGCGCTGTCCTGGACCGAGGCCACCACCAATACCGAGGCCGCCGTCATCGAGACCGAGACCGTCGATTTCGACCATCCGCTGTGGGTCGTATTCTCCTCCGGCACCACCGGACTGCCCAAGGGCATTGTGCACGGCCACGGCGGCGTGCTGCTGGAACACCTCAAAGCCGTTGCGCTGCAGGCCGATATCGGTCCCGATGACACCTTCTTCTGGTACACCAGCCCGAGCTGGATGATGTGGAACTTCCAGATCGCCGGGCTGCTCGTCGGCGCGACCATCGTCTGCTACGACGGCAGCCCCACCTACCCCACCCCGGATGCGCTGTGGCACATCGCATCCCAGGTGGGCGCGACCGTGCTCGGCACGAGTCCGGGCTATGTGCTCGCCTGCATCAAGGCGGGTGCGGTGCCGCGCACGGACCACGATCTGTCCGCGCTGCGGCAGGTCGGCATCACCGGGTCATCGCTGCCGCCCGCATCGGCGGTGTGGTTGAGCGAGAACGTCGGTGACCACGTCCAGGTCGCCTCGATCAGCGGCGGCACCGATGTGGTCTCCGCCTTCATCGGTGGCGCGCGCACGGTGCCGACCTGGCCCGGTGAGCTGTCCGCGCCCTATCTGGGTGTCGCGCTGGAGGCATTCGACGCCAACGGCAAGCCGGTGCGCGACGAGGTCGGCGAACTCGTCATCACCAGGCCCATGCCGTCCATGCCGGTGCGCTTCTGGCGCGATGCGGATGGAACTCGTTACCACGATGCGTATTTCGATATGTTCCCCGGCATCTGGCGACACGGCGACTGGATCACCATTACCGATCGCGGCAGTGTCGTGGTGCACGGCCGCTCCGATTCCACCCTCAACCGGCACGGCATCCGCATGGGCAGCGCCGATATCTACCAATCCGTCGAACGGCTCCCCGAAATCACCGAGGCCCTGGTCATCGGCGCCGAACAACCCGACGGCGGCTACTGGATGCCGCTGTTCGTCACCCTCACCCCCGGCACCGATCTCACCGACGACCTGAAGACCCGCATCAACACCACCATCCGCACCGAGGTCTCCCCCCGCCACGTCCCGGACGAAATCATCCTGGCCCCCGGCATCCCACATACCCGCACCGGCAAAAAGCTCGAGGTTCCCATCAAGAAACTCTTCCAGGGCGCCGACCCGGCCCGCGTCGTCGAACGCAGCGCCGTCGACAACCCGGACCTGCTGGACTGGTACGCCGCCGTCCGCCCGCGGTCCGCATAGCCAGACAATGCACGGCGGACGCCCCACCTGGGCAAATCAGACCGACCTGGACAGCTCGGTGAACTGAGGTGGTCGTTACGATGTCGGGCATGGGTGTCGACAATCGCCGTACGGCGCGCAAGGTCAGCGGCGACTCGGCACCGCGAGAGATTCGGCGCAGGCCGAAGAATCGGCGGGCCCAGATCGCGGCGGCCTCGGCGGCCGCCTTCGGCGCGCTGGGCTATCACGGCGTGAGCATGGACGATATCGCCTCCGGGCTCGGCATCAGCTCCGCCGCGCTGTACCGGCACTACCCGAGCAAGTACGCGCTGTTCCGCGAGGAATTGCTGCGGGTGGGGCGGGCCATGACGGAATCGGTCGAGCTGCCGCAAGAGGCGGCGGGCCCGGGGATGGCAGCCGACGGAGTCGGCAGGGTGGGTGAACCTTGGTCGCCGGAGCGGCGGCTGCGCCATGTGCTCGACGCGCTCATCGGCGTCACCATCGAGAACCGACCGACCATCACCCTGGTGCGTTGGGAGGGCCGCTATCTCGAGCCGGAGGATCTCGCGGTCCTCACCGAACAGCAGCTCACCGTCGTCGGCGCGATCGGCACGCAACTGGGCGCGCTGCGACCGGAACTCGCGGAGGACGACCTTCGGGTACTGCGCGCCGCGCTGCTGAGCGTGATCACCAGCATTGCCGATCACCATGCCACCCTGCCCGCGAAATCCCTTGCCCGACTGTTGGATTCGGCCTGCTGGTCACTGGTGCCCGCCGACCTGCCCGCAATCGAGGTGGATGCGGAACTGCCGGTGGCCGCGGAGATTCCGGATTCGTTCAAGCACGAGCTGTTGCTGCGCAAGGCCGTCGAACTCTTCCACGATCGCGGCTATCCGAATGTCAGTGTCGAGGAGATCGCCACTGCCGCAGGGCTTTCCGCGGCATCGGCGGTGTACCGATTCTATCGCGGCAAGAGCGATCTGCTCGCCGCCGCGTTCCGCAGGGCCGCCGACCGGGTCTCTGGCGCGATCGGTCCGGCGGTGGCGGCCGCCCCCGACTCCGAGGCGGCGCTGACCACACTGATCGAGCAGTACGTCGAGGGCTCGTTCACCGAACGGGCACTGACCTTCGTGTATTACACGGAGTTCCAGCACGTTCCGCCCGAGGAGCGCACGGTGCTGCGAAATATCCAGCGGCTCAGCGTCGAAGAGTGGGCGCGGCTGCTGCGCGAGGTCCGACCGGAGCTCTCGCCCGCCGAGGCCCGATTCCTCATTCACGCGGCGTTCGCATTGGTGGTCGATCTCGGACGGACCTTCAGTGCCGAACCGATCGCCTCCCCGGCCCGGGTTCGATTGCTCATGCAGCTCGTCCTATTCGGCCGTCCGGCCCGCTCGTAGTCCTTCGATATCAGGCCTTGCCGACCGCAGTTATGTTATCAACTATTCTAATTGTTTTGAGCATAAGATAGCGACGTGAAAACCTAATTACAGGTATCTTTGTGATCTTCCGTTCAATTCAATTTCAGCAGTGGGAAGATCTGCATAGCAAGCGTCCGATTGGGCTAACATCGCGGAATGGATGCCGAGGACCGTCGCGCAACGGAGGACGCGAGCGCAGATCGCGCCACTCGGTCGCGTGCGGTACGCCGTCGACCGCGCGACCGCAGGGCGCAGATCGCCGCCGCCTCCGCCGAGGCCTTCGGATCATTCGGCTACCACGGCGTGAGCATGGAGGACATCGCCTCGCGCCTCGATATCAGCTCCACCGCGCTCTACCGGCACTACCCGAGCAAGTACGCGCTATTCCGCGAGGAAGCGCTGCGGTTGGCCGCGCTGAGCACCGAGGCCGTACACCTGCCGGAGCGGCTGCGCAACCGGCCCGCCGCCGAACGCCTCGACCACATCCTCGATGCCCTGATCGCGGCCTCCATTGCCAACCGCCGCAGCGCCGCGCTGCTGCGCTGGCAGAACCGCTACCTGGCGGACGCCGACCGCCAGATCCTCATCGATCACCTGAAAGCCACCGATGCGGCGGCCCGCGACCTGCTGGCGCAGATCCGGCCCGAGCTGCCGGCCGGGGATCGGGGGGTGTTCTCCGCCGCCGCGATGAGCGTGATCGGCAGCATCTCCGATCACCAGGTCGCGGTTCCGGTGCGCGCGCTGACGGCCCTGCTGCGCTCGGCCTGTGACGCGGTCATCGCATGCGAGCTGCCCGCCCCCGGCGATGCGGCCGAACCCCTTGGGGCGAAAGAGGTTCCGCTCACCTTCAAACATGAGCTGTTATTGGTGCGGGCCATCGCACTGTTCCATGAGCACGGGTATCCCAATGTGAGCGTGGAGGATATCGCCAATGCGGCGGGCCTGCCCGCCTCCTCGGCGGTGTACCGCTTCTACCGCAGCAAGGGCGATCTGCTCGCGGCGGCGTTTCGCCGTGCGGCGGAACGGGTTTCGGCGGCCATCGGGCCCGCCATCGCGGCATCGGAACGTCCGGAGCAGGCGCTGGGCACCCTCATCGAGTTGTACGTGCAGGGCTCGTTCGCCGAGCGCGAGCTGACCTTCGTCTACTACGCGGAGATCAGCAATGTGCCGCCGGAGGATCGCACCGTGCTGCGCAATATCCAGCGGCTCAATGTCGAGGAGTGGGCCAAGCTGCTCATCGGCGTCCGGCCCGAGCTGTCCCCCGCCGAGGCACGGGTGCTCGTCCATGCTGCGCTGGCCCTGGTGGTCGACCTCGGCCAGTGGCTCGGACCCGACAATCCGCTCTGCTCACAGCAGCGGGTTGCGCACCTGATGCAGGTCATCCTCTTCCGCCAGCCCAAGAGTTCGCGACCGTAGTCGAAAGGTCGGTCAAGCGGCTCAAAGAGCGACCAGATGACTACGCTCGGCGCGTGGCTATGGCTTGGCGGATGGGTTCGGTGAAGGTGTGGGGGTGTTGGTAGACGTGGGGGGCGGCGGTGTAGAAGATGGTCCAGCCTTGGGTGGTTAGGGAGTTGTGGCGGGGGTTGTCGCGGACGGCTGCGGGTTCGCCGGAGTGCCAAGTGGCGCTGTCGTATTCGAGGCCGATTTGCCATTGGCGCCAGCCGAGGTCTATGCGGCGTGGACCGTCCTGTGTTTGTACCTCCAGTTGTGGCTCGGGGTGGGGGAGGCGCGCGTCGATGCAGCGCAGGCGCGTGCGCGACTCCATGGGGGATTCCGCTCGGCAATCGGCTAGTGTAATCAACTCGGCCGCTTGTCTGCAGCCGCGCCTGCCCGCCTGCCTTTCGATCTCAACACCCAACTCCGCACGCGAGAGCCCTTGGCGCAGGGCCAGATCCAGGGTCGCCAGCGCGTCCATCCGCGGCAGTGCACGGGCCAGATCCACACATGTCCGGGCAGCGTTGGTTGTTACGATGCCGTTGATCGGCTCCAGCTGTGCGGGGTCGACCCGATCACGGTGCACGATCAGCCGCTGCGACCTCGATGCCTGAATGCCGAGCACATGGGTGAGGCCATCGTTGATCACCGAAAACCCGTGCAGCTCAGCAGCAGTGTGATACGAGGCCGCGAGAAAGGTCAGGCCCATCGAAAGCCGCGCCGCCGCCACACGCAGCGTCACTGACGATGGTGTCGTCGCCTCCCGATACACCCCGTGAAAGACCCGGACCCACTCGCCGCGCGCCAGCAGAGCACGCAACTCGGCACGCGTGTACTCCAAAAATACCTGCCGTGTGGTGAACACGCCGAACTGCCGGTCGCAGAACTGCTCCAATTCTGGTCGCATCCACCCAGCATCAACCACCCCGCCCACCCCACACCCCGCCCACCAGCACCTCTACCCACCCTGTCCACACCCACCACCCTGTGGATAGTTCGCTGACGGTAGTCAAAGGGCGGCTTGTGCACTGTGTTCTAGCGACCATCTGACTACCGTCGACTGGGGCATGGCTAGCGGGTGGGGTAGCGGCGGTCGATGACGTCGAAGATGTTGGGCTGGCCTGCTTTGTAGAGTTCGCGGTCGATGAGTTTGAGGGGGTCCCAGAGGGGCATCGTGAAGCGGGGGGTGATGGTGGCGGGTGCGGAAGGGGAGCCGGAGGCGTGCAGGATGGCGTTGGCGGCGAGGCGGCCGCCTTCGTTGGCGCCCTCCATGCAGGCGACGTTCATACCGGTTTTGATCCAGTCGCCGGCCAGGAACAGGTTGTCGATGGCGGTACAGGCGTCGGGGCGGTCGGACCAGGAGCCCGGATTCTGGATGAAAATGGCGTCGTCGTAGCTGATCTCGGGGGTGCCAGCACCGGTGAGGGCGGGGTCGATCATCCAGGAGTGCAGCATATCGTCGGTGAGCTGGATGTCGCCGTCATCATCGACGTGCGCCTTGATCTGCGCCCAGGTTTCGCGGGCGATCTCCTCGGGTGTGCATTGTTCGGCGCTCTTGCGGTTGAAGGTGCCCGGCTCTTCCCATTCGGAGATGATGGCGGAGAGCACATCCTGGACGGTGCCGTCGCCGTAGGTGGTCAACGGGCGCCGCCAGAACTGGGCCTCACTGATCGAGGTCAGGCCCCAGGGGGCGTCGTTGTAGCCGACGTGGCCGTTGGCCAGGTCGACGCGTTCGCGCAGGAAGAACTGGATGCCGACCATCCAGGCGGACTGGAGGTTTCGGATGCGGTCCAGAGTGGGGTCGGCGGCGGATAGGTTGTCGGAGAGCACGTCCGGGAATTTGTCGAGTGGGATCGCCGAGAGGTAGTAGTCGGCCTCGACCGTCTGGCGGGCACCGCTCCGGTCGGCCACGGTGGCCGCGGTGATGTGTGCGCCGTCGCTGCTGAAGCCCGAAAGGCGTTGGCCCAGTTGGAAGGTCACGCCGATCGAGCGCAGGTAGTCGATCCACGGGTTGATCCACGTCTCGGTAGTCGGACCATTGAGTACGCGGTCATTGCCCTTGCCGTCGGTGTCGTTGTTGAGGTTCAGCAGCGACCAGACATACTCCTCGCCGACCAGGCCGATCGAATGTGCGCTGCAGTTACGGGATTTGGTGGCGACGAGTTCGCGAATGAAACCGTCGCCGAGGAAGCGGTTGTACTCCGGGGACGAATTGTCCAGGCGCGCGAAATCGGTCCAGGTCATTCGCTCCCACTGCCCGAATTTGCGCTCGGTGCTGCTCGAGACGTAGACGGCCAGGCGTTCCGCGGCGAAGACCGCCTCGGGCAACGGCAGGCGGAACAGCGACTCGAAGACCGAGGCGACGGAATCGATGAATCCCTGTGGAGTCATGGGAAATTGGGAGAACGGTAGCGGGAACGGCAGGGGCACGGTGAGGTTGTGCCGATTCATGCCCGCGATCATCGCCGCATTGAGGCGGACCAGGTTGTCCCATACGCCGTTCGCATTGCCGGGGAACGGGATTCGGCGCAGCGTATCGGGCAGATTGTGATAGAAGCCGAAGAAGCTCCGGAAGCCGTGTTCACCGGGCAGCTGGCCGCCGCCGGAGTCGGTGTAGATGCTGCGGGTCTTACCGCCGAAAGCATCGAGTTTCTCGTACACCGTGACGGCGAATCCGCGCTCGACGAGTTCGTGCGCCGCGGTCAGCCCCGCGGGGCCCGCACCGAAGATGGCCACCGACCGGCCCGGCTGAGCACTGGCGCGGCGGCCGGTGGGCGCCAGGGTCATTGCGGCGGCGACTCCACCGGCCAGGGCGGCATTCTTCATGAATGTGCGTCGCGAGTGCGACGGGTACGGCGTCTGCTGCATTGCTGAATCTCCCGACCATCCGGCCCGCACGTTCCTGTGCGCCGCGCAGGCATCCTGCATTGCCGCAGTATGTTACTGAAGATTCTTATCGAACGTGGGCGATTTAGCACATGCAGCCAGCGCCGCCTCCAGATACCTCCAGCCCCGAAGCCGGGGTCTGCCGAACGTAGCCGAATGGTGGTCGCCAGGCCGTGTTCGACAGCCATATGACTACGCTCAGCGAGCAGCCGGAGGGGGTAGCGCAGCAATCCAGCTGGACGGGGCTGGGGTGAAGATTGGTTGCGAGTGGCTCGAGATCAGCTGGTCTCGGACTGGGTCGCCGGCGTGTTGATGTTGGTGGGGATTCTGTCTATCGACAGAGGGCGTGCGATAGCATGGCGGTCTGATCGGGCTGTTGTTTCGGCGGCTTGGTGTAGGCGTAGGTCACTGCTCGGCCGTCCGGTGTCGCGCCGGATATCGTGAGGTAGCCGTAGATGCCGCCGGTGTGTCCGACATACTCTGCGCCGCACGGCAAATGGGTGGAGCCGATGCCGAGTCCGTAGGACATGTCGAGCATTCCCATCGGCACACCGTCGCGCATCTCGCGCAGCTCGGCCGCGGGTACCACCTGTCCGGCCAGTAGCGCTCGATAGAAGCGATTCAGATCGTCGCCGGTGGAGACCATCCCGCCCGCACCCCACGGCAGCGAGGGTTCGATGCGCGACACATCGGTGATCACGCCGTCGATATCGGCGTACCCCTCGGGATGTGGCCCTCGGATATCGAGCTCGCCCGGCCCCGGCAAGTAGGTGTCATCGAGCCGCAACGGCTTCAGGATGCGTCGGTTCAACTCATCGACATATGGTGCGCCCGTGACCCGTTCGATGAGCACGTCCGCCACGATGTAGTTGGAATTGCTGTACTCGAACCGCGCACCCGGCGCGAAATCCGCTGGCCTGCTGAGGATTATCGCGATCTCCTCCGCGGGCGTCATGATCCGGCCTTCCAGGCCCGCCCGATATTCGTCGATGCGCGGGTCTTCGGCGAACTCCGGCAAACCGCTCTGGTGCCGCAGGATCTGACGCACCGTAATCGCCCGCCCATCGATCCCATCGCCCCGCAACAGCCCCGGCAGATACGTATCCACCGGCTCGTCGAGCCGAACCCTGCCCTCCGCCACCAACTGCAGCACCACCGCACTGGTGAACGTCTTGCTGACACTGCCGATCCGCACCCGCTGCGGCGGTGCCGTCGGAATCGGCGCACGGGTGCCGATATCGGCGACACCACTGGTGAGCGTCACCGTCTTCCCGTTCTCGGTCAGCGTCGCGATCATCCCGGTGACCCCACCCTCCACCTCCTGATCGATATCCCCCTGCACCACCCGAATGCGGTCCTCCGACACGCCCTCCGACGCATCCGTCTCCGCATCCTGCGCACATCCCACGAGTAGAGCAACCAAACCAGCAGCAATACCTATCTTCACGACCCGCATACCTCGACGGTAGGGATCCTCCCCAGCCCCACGCATCGGGGTCGGTCCCTGAGGCCACACCCGGGGAGGCCCCCTAGTACCACCGGGTGATTGCGTGTTGGCCGGACCCGGATCTAGGAGACTGCTGAATAAGCGGGTTTGGGGGTGGGAAGAGCGCCGGCAAGGTCGTCTGTGCGGTGTGTGAGGTCAGGCCCTCGTGAGGGTCGAC
>NZ_JBEXLC010000148.1:0-22320 GCF_040609795.1 Nocardia sp. NPDC004604 | reverse complement strand
GCGGCCGAGCAGGTCGACATCGGCACCAACGAGGTCGGCCCATACCGCGCCGCACTAGGATTCGCCGCCCGCCAGATCGACGACCCCAGAACCCTCACAGCCATCGACCACGAGATCGTTCGCCTGGCTACGACGGACCCGAACTGAACCGAATCGCACTGCCTTCCAGGGTGATCGGGTGGACCTGCGAGCCCCGAAGTATCACCCTGATCGGAACGACCACAAAACGGCAATCCGCGGCAGAACAGGAGTCAGTCGATACACGACGTGGCACGATGCGTGGGACCCGACCGAGGCAACCCCCAATAGCCCCGCGAAATTCGGGCCGATACCACCGCGATGATGCCGGAACATTATGCCGACGGGCAGGCAGCTAAGCAAGTTCCGCAGAGCGGTCCTGCGCAATCTACTGAGCGTCGGGGTGAATCCCGACCATCCGCACAAGCGGTACAACCCATGATCAACCGTGCCGCACATGGAGATGAATGATCAGCGCCGAATCTCGACCGCCCGCAAAATCGTGACGAACACCTTTGCGCGGACATAAATCCAGTCCGAAATCCAGTTCTGTTCGACGACGGCATCGCGTATTTCGATGTGCCCCATCGCCATTACATCGAATGGTCATTAATGCAGCTCAGAAGTCGACATCGGCCGGAACGGTGCGAGCTGATATCACAGCAAAGATACCCGAGTATCTCGCCGAGGCCCAAGCGCTCGAGGCGGCCAACCGTAAAACAGACAAGGCTATACGAACAGCAACTGACCATACTTCCCAGTTCTCAACAGACCCCAAATATCGGGGCGTTTGCCGCCGCGGCGAACTTACTTACGTATATTTGACATAAACATACGGATGCGCAGCACCGTTGTTACCGGCCAGAATCCCACTGATACGCGAACTTCAGGTGGGCAAAATGAGAGTAGTGCGACGCTATCGATACACATTTCGGGTGACTCTGCGCAAACCACGCTGTGGTCGGCTGGTCGAGGCGGAGCACAACCATGACTGACCCTCAGCCTCCGATTCGGGATCTCCAGCCCCATGCGGACATAGATCCGAATAAAGTCACCTTGGTACACCCCGACGGTGCGAACGATGTGGTGCACGAGGCCGTCAACGCCGCCCAACGAGCACTTCAAGATAGCGTTGATCTATTCGGCGCTCTTGACAGACCCGTGCCTCCACCGCTCGGCCACGACATGCTCTTACTCGGCCGGACCAACCCTGAACTTTCCGATGAGAAAGCAGGAACGGGACCGCAGAGCAATGAATACTTCCGGCACTTGATCGAACAAGATAGCTGCATCCAGGAATTAATCGGAGAAGGAAACAGCATCGCGCTGAAAGTCAAGTTCATAGACGATCTGAATCGAAGTACACTCGAGAGAATCCGGGCCGAAATCGTATTTCTGAATGATTCGATGAGAAGCGCTCGGCCGCCGATGGACTCGAATCCAAATAACGCGGAAACCCATGTCGATAACTCCCACATGCAAAAGGACATGAGGCGCTCCTACCTCACTGATTCCGATACACAAGCCGTACTGCGGATCATCGGCGACTCGACGGCGAGGGTCGCTGGATGGGTCGCCGAATGCCAGAAACTCAACAAAGCAGCGGCTCCGTCCATCGCGTCTCCCGCGCCCCCGTCGTCTGCACCACCGCCCGATCTGGCCGCGCTGACCGAGCACAAGTGACCACAAGTCGGCATGTGATACGCGCACGCCGACGATGTTCTGATTTCGTAGTAGACCGATAGGATTTCATGAAGGTTCGTATCACCGGCGCGGGCGCGTCGGTGCCTCCGATGGCGATGAGCAACGAACGGTTGCTGAACATCTTCCCGGGGCCTCGCAAGCGGCCCTGGACACCAGCGGATTTCGAGAAGAAGACCGGTATCAGGGAGCGGCGCTTCAGCTTCGACCTCGACGACCGGACCGGTCGAGCAGTATTTCCGGACGGCTACGGCGAACCACCGGGGCCTGCCGGAGTGCTGACGGAAAGTGCGCTCCTAGAAGCGCTCGCTGTGGCCGGTGTCGGAGCAGAGGATCTCGATGGGCTCATAATCGGTTGCTGCACACCGGATCAGCTGCATTTCGGAAGCGATGCCCAACTGCTACACCATCGCCTCGGCATGCGCCCCGACGCCGCCCTGCTTCAGATCGATATCGGCTGCGGCGGCGCGATCTTTTGCCTCCAGTGGGCCAAGGAGTTGATCCTCAGCGGAGCCCGCAAGCGTGTCGCGGTGGTCATGACCCACGTGATGTCACCGCTATTCGATCGCGAAATGTATTCCGGCGGAGTCGAATACGACCGGAGAGCGAACGAGGCCTTTCTCACGGCGCTGCTGTTCGGAGACGGCGCCGGTGCGGTGATCCTCGAGGCTACCGACGATGACAGCGCATCGGAGATGCTGTCATCGATAGCCATCAACGAATACTTCGAGATCGCCGTCCGACGGGCGGGCGGAAACCTGCATCCACCAGGTCTGCCCACAACGGCGACGCACGACCATGCCTTCCACATCATCGGCAAACGGGTCGCCGACGCCTACGCACCGGTATTGAAGAAGGTTATCGACCATGCTCTCGCCGACGCCCGGATGGACATCGGTGATATCGCACGGTTCTACCCGCACCAATCGAACTTGCGGCTGATCGAGCAGCTGATCGATGTCGGCGGCCTCCCGCCGAATCGCACCGCGACCAACGTCGAACGCTACGGCAACACCTCCGGCGCGAGCGTCCTCATCCTTCTCGCGGAGGATATACGCAATGGCGTCACCACACTCGGCAGCGGCGACCCGGTCGTGATCGCCGCGATCGGCGCCAATCTTCAATATGGCACACACGTCATTCGGCTCTAGCAGAATAGAATTCGATCCGATGAGCGAGCAACTAGACCACCGCCGCAGTATCGTGCAGAGGATGTGGTTTGGGGAGTTGACCATGCGTAGCAACGCGCACGTCTTCCGCGGTGCTGTCGGCCCTACCGGACTGCACATGTACCACTGGGTTCAACTCATGACGGCCAAGAAGGGCGAACTGGTCCTCGCCGACGCGGCCGGAATGATGGTGGCCTGCCGCGCCGTCATCATTCCGGCCGGCGTTTCCTACATGAAGATCGGCGACACACCGGACGGCCGTGTGATCCTATTGCCTCCGGAATCCGCCGCTGGCAGCGAACTCATACGGTGGGTTTCGCCGCCGAATTCCCTGAGGCGTGGGCCAGAGCCGGGGCCGGGGGCACCGAGCGAATCGACAATATCGACCTGTGGTCCGAGCAGCTGGGCTGCCGCACCACCCCGCGGTCAACAAGACGCTCCAATTGCTGCCCGGGCGCATCCAAGAGGGCACCGTCCGGCTACGCGATATCAGCCGAGCGGTCGACCTCTCGGAAAGCAGGTTCATGCACCTCTTTTCCGCTCAGGTCGGCATGGCATTCCGGCCATATGTTCGGTGTCTGCGCGTGACGTACGCGGTCGGATTGACGGTACAGGGACTGTCACTCACCGAGGCCGCGCATGAAGCTGGGTTCGCGGACAGCTCCCATCTGAACCGCGCCTGCCACCTGACGCCGGGCATGGCGCCGAACGTCAGCACATCCCAATTCCACATCACGCTGCGTAGCAGGTTTGTTCAAGCCGGCATCGAAAGTCACAGATAACTTAGGTCCATATGTACTCAGTACCCAAAAGCCGCAATCCCCCCGCCGCTGTCGTCAACAGCCTCGGAGCGGCTCATCGTCGCGGCGATCTCTCGGTCGCAGTTTCTGGATTCGTCGGCCGACATAAGGAGATGCAGCGAATCGAAGCGCTGCTGTCGTCCGGCGAGGCACGACTTATCACCTTGGTCGGACCCGGCGGCATCGGCAAGACAACTCTGGCGGCAGAGGCGCTGCGTCGGTTCCGGATCATCTCGAATCGCCGGGTTTACTGGGCTCGGCTCGCGCGGCTGACGCCGGACGACAGTACTGACTCGGTGGCCGAAGAGGTGATGCGGTCGGTTGCGCGAGGCGATGTCACCGGGCAGTCGGCCTGGCAGGGCATGGTGGATGCGCTGGTCGGTACCGAGGGGACCGAAGCGCGCCAGACCATGCTGGTGCTGGACAACTGCGAACACGTATTGCCCGGCGTGGCTCATCTGGTCGCGGTGCTGCTGAGTCTGGTTCCCGGGCTGACGATCACCGCGACGAGCCGGGAACCGATCGGCTGGATCGATGAACACATTGTGGCCGTGCCGCCACTGCCGGTGGACCAGGCGGTCGACCTATTTCGCCAGCGTGCGGAACTCGTCGGGCGGTCGATCACCGATGATCATGAACAACCCGCGATCGCCGAACAGATCTGCCGGCACGTGGATAACAATCCCCTGTTCATTCGGCTGGCCGCCGCGCGATTGCGACATCAACCACCCGCGATCGTATTGCGGGAGCTTACCGGCGGTGTCGATGACATTCGCATGCACTGGTCACATAGCGCCAGAGCCGGAGTGGAGGACCGCCATCGCAGCGTGCACGATGCGATCGCCTGGTCGTACCTGCTGTGCACCGAACGCGAACAACTTCTGCTCGATCGACTATCGGTATTCGCGACCGCCTCCGACACCGATGGCGCCGATATACCGAGCGGTGGCGCCGAAGCGGACGCCATCCGGGCGGTCTGTGCCGATCCGTCGTTGCCCGCGGAAGATATCGACAGACTGTTGGAGCGTCTCGTCGAACGGTCGTTGATATCTACGCACATTTCCTCGACCACGGTCCGATACTTTCTGCTCGAGAGCGTACGGGTGTTCGCCAGAGACCGTTTGCGTCGCCGCGACGACGACCTGGACGAAACGCGACTGCTGGCTCGGCACCGGCGCTACTACCGGGACAAAGTCGTTGCGGGACAGGAAATTTGGCTCAGCCCGGAGGAGCAGGACTGGTTCTATTGGGTGAGCTCCGCCTGGGAGAACATTCTGATCGGCATCGAAACCAGTTTCGATGAGCCCGCTGAGGCTATCGTCGGCCTCGAGACGGTTGCGGTCCTCATGGCGCTGCTGGTCCCGTATTTCGGGGTCGCCAATCGCGCGGCTACTTCATTGGCCGAACGCGCGCTGCGCGCCGTCCGTCACGTCGACCCGGCATCGACTCGGCTGCGGGTCGATGCGACCGCGCTGATGGCCTGGAATGCGATATGGCAGGGCGAGATAGCCGACGCCACGCAACTCCTGGACGAGTGCGTGACCCTCTGTGTGTCCGACCTCGAATTGCGTAGGACGTGGCGTGATACGCCGACCGCCGATATCGGTCTGCCTGCTGCGGTGGAGTTCTCCTGGGGAATCGAGTTGATGTGTGAGCTGCATCCGTCCGCCGTCGAGGTGCTCTCGCGTGCGCGCAGGAAGTTCGCCGAGGCGGGTGACCGGGCGGGCGAGCAGCGCAGCGAACTGTTCGAAGGACTGGCCTGTGCGGTCACCGGGGACCCCGAGCCAGCCGTGCGCACTGCCCGGCGACATCTCGATCGTGCCATCGGTTCGCAGGCATGCTGGACGCTGACTTGGGCCGAGGCAGTGTGGCTGTACGCGATTTCTGTGCACGGAGAGATCGACGAGGCGATACGGGCAGGCGAGACCGCGCTCGAGCAGTTCTTGACCAAGGGAGATACCTTTTCGGCGCTGTGGTTCATCCCTTTCAACTTGATGGCACTGGGTCATACCGTCACCCGTCAGCTCGCATCCGGCGACAGCGACCCCGCCCAACAGTGGAAAGCGGCCACCGAGATTGCGCATATGCGCGGCATGACCGCCGTGCTGCACCGTGCACATGGCATCGCACCGACAAAACTGACTTGGCTCGGCCAAGAGTTCGGGCAGGCCGTTGCCATCGCGACCGAGGTGCTCGGCGAAGATGCCTTCACAGCCGCAATGCAGCGGGGCGAAGCGCTACGGCCGGAGTTCGACGAGTTACGGAAGTTCCTGCTGGATGGGGGTGCTACCGACCGGTCGCCGTCCATCATGCGGCGGGGTAGTGCCGCTCCCTCGCGGTGGCACGAACTCTCCCGCGCGGAGCGAGAAGTCGCGGTTCTCGCGGCCGCTGGCTGGGCCAACAGCGCAATCGCGGCGCGGCGAGGTAGTTCGATCCGCACCGTCGACGCTCAGGTCGCGTCCGTCCTGCGAAAGTTGGTGATCACGAACAGATTGGACATCATCGGACATGTTCCTGCTGAGCTCGAGGACCGGATCGCGGTCGAAGCCGGCCAACGTCCGCGTCGTTCCCGCAACCGCCAGACGCCGAATTATTGACCGCCCGCATGGTCCCAACGCGCCCCCACCACGGGCCTCTGCCGAATTGGACAGGGCCGTACCGGCCCTCCCAGGTGCGAGCAGCCCCGCCGTACACGACGGACCCAAGGCTTCGATGCCGATGATGCTCCGATGTCGAGACCCACAGCTTCACATTTCCATCGCATTTGTCCATCTGTTGCCGGTGCAACAGTGAATTCTTGCGGGGCCGACAAGTCGGCACATCAGTATATTTGCGCAGAAGATACCTAGGTATATCGTCGACACCCAGCCGGCGGAAACTTCTCACAATAGGTTCGGCACGCCGTACGGATGTCGGCTAACTTATGTCCGTATGTTCTCGGTTTCGGATCGCGGCGAACATCTGCCCGTTCCCATTACCAGCCTCGGCTGGCCCCATCGCAATGGCGCCCTACCTGCCGAAGTCCACGGAGTCGTCGGTCGACAGCCGGAATTGCGCCGGATCGAATCGTTACTGGCATCGGATGCCGTGCGGCTGATCACTCTGGTCGGATCAGGTGGTATCGGCAAGACAACGCTGGCAGCCGAGGCCCTACAGCGATTCCGAAATAGCCCGAACCGCAAGGCATATTGGGCCCGGCTCGCGCGGTTGGCTCCGGGGACGGACACCGACACCGTGGCCGAAGAGGTGATGCAGTCGGTCGCGAAGGCCGATGCCACCGGGCAGTCCGCCTGGACGGGTCTGGTGGAGGCGCTGTCCGAAAGCGATCCAGTGGAACCGCATACGACCGTACTAGTGCTCGATAATTGTGAACATGTGTTATCCGGGGTCGCATCGCTGATTGCGGTGTTGCTGGACGTCATTCCCCGGCTGACCATCGTCGCGACAAGTCGAGAACCGATCGGATGGATCGACGAGCACATTGTCGACGTACCACCACTGCCCACGGCTGCGGCGGTCGAATTGTTCCGGCAGCGCGCAGAACTCACCGGGCGGTCGATTCCCGATGACCCCGAACAAATCGCCATCGCCGAACAGATCTGTCGACGCGTGGACAATAACCCATTGTTCATCCGGCTGGCAGCGGCACGGCTGCTACATCGGCCGCCAGCCGGCGTGCTCCGTGAGGTCACCGGCGATATCGATGACAGCCGACTGCGCTGGTCACATAGCATCCGGGCAGGGACCGAACAACGTCATCGCAGCCTTCGCGATGTAGTCGCCTGGTCATACGGTTTGTGCACCGAACCGGAACAGCTGCTGCTGGACCGGATGTCGGTGTTCGCGACCAGTTCCAGCACTGATAGTGCTGAAATATCAAGCGGTGGAGCCGAAGCCGAAGCCATCCGGGCGGTATGCGCCGACACTTCGCTGCCTGCCGAGCATATCGAGCAGCTGTTGGAGCGTCTCGTCGAACGGTCGTTGGTATCTAGGCACATTTCCTCGACCACGGTCCGATACTTTCTGCTCGAGAGCGTACGGGTGTTCGCAAGAGACCGTTTGCGTCGGCGCGACGACGATCTGGACGAAACGCGACTGTTGGCTCGGCACCGGCGCTACTACCGGGACAAAGTCGTTGCGGGACAGGAAATTTGGCTCGGCCCAGGAGAAAAGACCTGGTACTTCTGGGTCAGCTCGGCCTGGGAGAACATTCTGATCGGCATCGAAACCAGTTTCGATGACCCCGCTGAGGCTATCGTCGGCCTCGAGACCGTTGCCGTCCTCATGGCGCTGCTGGTTCCATTTTTCGGGGTCGCCAATCGCGCGGCAACCCACCTCACGGAGCGAGCGCTGCAAGCCATCCGCCATGTCGACCCGACATCGACTCGACTGCGGGTCAACGCAACCGCACTGCTGGCGTGGAACGCAATTTGGCAGGGCGAGATTGCCTACGCCGCACAGCTACTGGACGAGTGTGCCGCGCTGTGCCTACCCAACGCAGAGCCGGGTGCGACATGGCGTGATACGCCGACCACCGATATGGGTCTGCCCGCCTATATGGAGTTCAGTTGGGGTATCGAGCTGATGTTCGGACCAGAGCCTGCCGCGGTCGACGTGTTGTCACGTGCGCGCAGGAAGTTCGCCGAGGCCGGCGATCGGGCCGGGGAGCAACGCAGTGAGCTGTTCGAGGGGTTTGCTCGCTCGATCGTCGGTGACTCGCGAGCCTTGACTACCGCACGGCGACATCTCGATCTGGCCATTACCGCCGAGGCCGGTTGGACCCTATCCTGGGCCAGGCTGGTGTGGCTGTACGCAGTGTCCGTGCACGGAGAGATCGACGAAGCGGTGACGGCGGGGCGAACGGCGCTGGACCAGTTTCTCGCCGGCGACGATACTTTCCTGGCCGGTTGGTTCATTCCTATCAAGATGATGGCACTCGCTCATACCGTCGCCCGTCGGATCGCATCCGGCGACGGCGATCCTGCCGAACTGAAAGCAGGCGCTATCGAGCTCGCTTGCATGTTGGGCATGACCGCGACTGCGAACCGCGCCCAGGGCATAGCATCGGAAAGGCTCACCTGGATGCGCCAGGAAATGGCGCTAGCCGTCGACTCCGCCACGAAAGTGCTCGGTGCAGACATATTCACGGCCACTGTCCAACAAGCGCAGGAACTGCGGCCGGAGTTCGAAGAGCTCCAGCCGTTCATGCGCAATCTCGTCGAAGACCGGTTACCGCGCACCGGCACGACGGACTCCAGGTGGCGTGAACTCTCTCCCGCTGAACGAGAAGTCGCGATCCTCGCCGCCGCCGGGTGGGCCAACAGCGCGATCGCGGCGCGTAGAGGGAACTCCACCCGCACCGTCGACGCCCAGATGGCGACAATTCTCCGGAAACTGACGGTAACCAGCCGCTCGGACCTCATCGGACACATTCCCGATGAATTCGGAGACCGCATCACGTCCGAATCGCGGCAACGCCCCACTCGTTCGCGCAGCCGTCGGTAACGCTTCGGTTCGAGCATGCCGAACCGCGCGGCTTGCCCTGCTGAACTACCTCAGGACGGAGCCCTCGCGCCGCCCGGAGCCGGTTGCGCTGGTTCGGCCTTGCCGACCAGCAGACCATGCAGCACCTGTGCGGGCTCGGTAGCCTGAGTCCCGTTCAAGACCACCTCGGTGAACGCCTCGGCCAACGCCGCAGCAGGATCGAAACACCCGTTACGGAAGCTCCGGCTGCACAGCTGTGCGCACCATTCCCGGAAGCCGGACACTGCGCGATGCAGTGAACCGTCCTGTTCTGGAGGTCGCCGATGTGCATACGCCGTTAGGAGCGTGCGGTGCGCTGCATCGCGGGCACTGAAGCCGCCGGCCACGTCGAGTGCGCCGCCAAGTCCACGCACGATGGACGAATACACCGGCCGCTGGTCACATCCCGGCGCGAGCAGCCCCACATCCACGGCTGCGGCAACAGCCCGCTGGAGACGTTCGGGATCGATCGCCGCGGCTTTCGCCAGCACAATGCGCGGCGCGGGCAGCGCCCGCTCGGACGGGTCGCCGTGCGGATCCCCGAACACGTGGGCCATACCTTCAGAACCAGCGGTCCCCCCTGGTGAAGTAGGTCTGATCGCCGCCGACTCCAGCCGGGTCAGCTCACCGTACTCGAGCTCCGCGATGCCGATGGCGCGCAAGTCGATCCGCGGGTAGCGCGACAGCACATAGTCCACCACGTGGACGATCTCGGCCAGCATCGCCTCGGGTGCGTCGGGGGTGTCGAACCCGAAAGCCTGCACATTGTGCCGGTCCATCAGTTCTCGAGCGAGACGAGCCGCGACAGACTCTCCGGAACGGTCAGCCCTGGGTTCGGCAGTATTCCGGCGTGGCCGTTCGGCCTTGTTCTGCACTCTTGCAGCGGGTTTGGTCGGCATCCGGGGCGGAGAACCGGAAGGGCCCTGCCTCGGTGGGAAGACCTGTGGCCTGCGACCAGTGCCGGGCTTCGACCATGGTGTGCTCATCGCTGCCCTAGCTACTTGCATCTTCCCTGCGAGCGCTCCAGTCGGTGGCGGGGAGGTCCGGATGTCCTGGGGAGGTCGACTGCCTGCGACATCTGCCTGACGGGCTGAATTCACGCTCGCGGCCGGGGCACAGTCCTGGTCGGTGCCGAGCTGTACATCACCGGGCTGAGCCCGGTCCGACCGCCCCGGACGCTGCTCGGCCGTCGGTGCACGGTCGGCCGATAGTTGAGGGTCGACAGGCGCGGTTGCTGCGGTGGGTGATCGCTGTGTTGAAGAGGCCGAGGTCGTTTCGGTCGGTGCGGTCGAACCAGCCCTTGGCTGCTCGCTGTTCGGCAAAGCTGTGCTGCTTGCGCTACGTTCAGGCACCGTAACGACGCCAGTGGTCGGAAGCAGCATCGAACCGTTCTGGATGCCATCGGCCGCATAGCGGACCAGCTGTCCGCTCGTCAGGTCCTGATCCTCGAAGTTGTTCGCCAGTTGGCGCAAGTCACTGCCGGACTGTTGCAGCACCTGGACCAAACTGTCCAAGTCGGACATGGTCTGCTGACTTTCGGGCAGGTAGATCTTCGCGAAGGCGCGGCCGGCGTCGTCGCGTCCCCACGGTGCGCCCTCCGCAGCCAGTTCATTGCGTAGCCGCTGCACGATCGCCGCCACATCACCGCCGATCCGATCGAACTCCGGCGCACGGACGCGCATCTGATTCACGTCGACCGAAAACTGTTCGGTCACGACAGTCTCCCTACGTCGCGGAAACTCTACGGTATCGGAGGGCAGCAGCAGCCGTAAATTCCCCGGAGGCGGAAATAGTCTCGCCATGCCAACTGCGCCGAAATGACGAATCCGGTCACACCAAATTACTTAAGCATGTTCCGCGCGAATGTACCGATGCGCGAGTGCGTTCAGTCACGACACAATCCCACTGTTATCGACAACCACACGAAAGCGCCGAACATAAACAACAACTGGCCGACACCGGTTGACGATCGGATGGGTGATCACAATGCATCTCAAATTGCTCGGGCGCTTCAGCGCCAAAGACCTGACCGTTGGCGGGGTCACCTTCGCAGGCTCCTTGATCCCTGGGGGCGGCGTGATTGCTGGTCCACTCCTGGGTGCCGCGGTGGGGACAATCTGGTCCCTCACCGAAGGCGAGAGCCCGGCCGATGCCTTCCAGGAAGGAATCCTCGATGGCGTCATGGGCGCGCTTCCCGGCGGCAAGATGGCTGGCGGCGCGCTCAAGGGCTTGGCGGCGCGCGGAGCCGGACAGGGCGCGGCTCATACGCTACTGCATAAGGGGGAGAGAGCTGCTGCGAAACGGGCAGTAGGGGAAACTTGGGGATTGATAGGAACGCGAGCCGCCGGGCGCGGCGCGGGTGCCGCGGTCGCGAGCGCGTTTCAAAATGGGAGGCTTTCGCCCTCTTCGTCGCCCGCCGGTATTTCTGAACTACCCATCAAGATCATCTCCTAACGGATTAATCCCAGAAGTAGCTGCACGGAATGCACCAACTGCTGATGTCCTGATCGAATCAAGTCTGATGTCACTTCACAACCAAACGAAAGCGCCGAATAAAGATAACAACTGGCCGAGAGCGGATGACGAGCGGTGGGGATCATTCCATGACGACCTGTGCCGCTTCGGCCGGTGCCTGAATGCTGCTCCCCAATTACACAGATATCGAATACGACCCGAAGTATCCAACTGTCCACAAAGACGGATCCGGGGTAGCGGTATTCGAAAGCAGCGCCCGTGGATGCCAGCTCTATGCTGACCGAGCTCCCGCCCGCCGTGCGCGAATTGGTCATCGGTCATTGGCCCCAGGCGGATGTGACGGGCATGCGGCGGACCGGGAACGCGTACTTCGAGGCCGGTCACTCCCTGAGCACCGCGGCCGACCAGTACGAGGCCGCAGCCGCGCGAACCGAAGACGCGATCAGCGGTTTCACCGGGGACGGACTGGCCGAACGGAACAACACCGTTGTCACGGCCATGCGCGATCAGTCGGCAGTGCGCCAGAGCCTGGGGCAGCAGTGTCACGACGTCGCCGACTCCACTGTGCAAACGCAACACTTGCTGATCGTCACCGGGATCGTGCTGGCAGCGCAGCTGGCCTATGACGCACTGCTGTTCTTCCAGGGTGGCGGAGTAAAGGCCGCCACCGACAGATTGGCGGCGGAGGAGGCGATGCGCACGACGGTGGCGAAGTTCACCGGGGAATTGGGCGAAGCCGCAGCGGCCGGCGCGGCGCGGCGGGCCGCACTGCACGGGGCGATCCACGCTGCCAAGATCGGCTTCGTCAGCAGTGCGGCGATCAGTGTGGGTGCCCAAGTATGGGATATGGCCGACGGCGTCCGGCATGGCTTCGACGGCCCGTTGTTACTGGAAATGGTCGCTGGGCAGCATGGCGGGCGCGGAGGTCGGTCGCCGGATCGCGCCGGGAGTGCTGCAGCGGATCGGAGGCCGGGCCACCACCCCCGGTGGCCGACTCACCAGACATGTGGTCGGCGCGAATTTGGTCGGTGCCGCGGGCGGTGTGACCGGCGGTGTGGTCGGCGCGGTGCCTTCGCTGATCATCCGCCACGACGACGTTCACAGCTTGGGTGACCTTTTCAAGATGGTCCGGTACTCCGCCGTCCCCGGGTTCGGCGGCGGCTTTCTCGGCGCGGCGGTCGGTTCGTTGCGACCGCACCCCGCTGGCCGCGGCACGAGCGGTGGTGGTCGCGGCTGGGACCCTGTCACGGCGCGCCAGTTGGATTTCGCCGCACGCGCCGACCAACTGCTGCGGTCCGGCCAACGTCCGGTGGACTCCGGTACCTTGGCCCGAGTCCTGCGCGAAGCCGGCCTGGACGAAGAAAGCATCGGAAACACGTAACTGAGTGGGCAGCGCTGCCGCCGGAGGGAAATGGCTGCTGGAGATACGAACCGATATCGTGGTGATGATGCGCAGAAAGCGCTGATGGCAAGGCGGCACTCGAGGTAGACAGCAGCTGATGGAGCAGTGGCACTACGAACAGCAACGGGCACAGCTCGCGGATATCCGGGACGAGTTGTCCGCCCTGAGCGCGAAGGCCAGTTCGCGCGACGGTTCGGTCGAGGTAACCGTTGATCAGTCCGGCATTGTCACCGACGTGCGACTGGAGCCGAGTGCCCTGCGGGGCGCGGCCGCGGATCTCGGCCGGGCCGTCACCGAAGCTGCCAGGGAGGCCGCGCGGCTGGCGCATCAGCGGGTCAGCGAAACCATTGGCCCGATCGAAGATATCGTCGGCCGCATGCCCGATCCGGAGGATCTGCTGCCGGGCGCACCCAGCCTTCGGGAACCGGATGCGGAGGTCGTCCAGCAGCCCGCCCCGGTCGGCTATGAGGACGACGAGTACGACGACTATTACGACTGACGTGGCGGTCCCGTGCTGATCGTCGGTCGCCGAGCGGCCGTGGTGCCGGTGGGGGCGCGTGGCGCACCCACGAACAACGGATGATCGACGATCTGTCCGTGGGCGTAGACCGCATCGCGCAAGCGCTGTCGGTTCGGCTCGTCCGCGAGCAGCAGTACCAGTTCGTCACAGCGCCGCTCGAATACCATCGTGCACAGCAGCATCGCCTCCGTCGCCGACCGCCCCTCGACGTCGGATCGCAACTCCCCCAACGCGACTCGTGAAACATCGGCCCGGCGCGACAGCATCGACGCCGCGAGCAGATCGTCGGCGTCACGCAGTTCCTCCCACCAGTCGGCGGGCACCTCCCGGCGCCGCCGGATCGCATCCAGGATCCGCTGGCGCAGCTGCGGCAGCCCCAGTGAGTCGGGCGCACCCGCCTGCCCGACGCGCCGATGCGCATCCCAGGCGAGGTCGATGCAGCGCGATCCGATCCCCTGCGCCGGCACCTTTCCGACCCGCTCCAGTAACTGCGCGGCGGCCACCACGCCGAGCCGATCCACCAAACCAGCTGCTGCGGCGCTCATATCCATTGCCGACGAGGCGGATACCGGCCCCTCCATCGGTACCTCACGCAGTTGGGCGCGCATACCCGAATCGATCGGCTGTGACGATACGATCGCCGTCACCTTGGCACCGGTCCGGCGGCCCCACGCCGCGCCGAACTCGGCAAGCACCCGCGCCGGATCGGACACACCTTCCCACGCGGGATCGGCTACCTCCCACATCCACGGCGTCGAGATCTCGCGCGGAAGATACAGGCCCGCAGGTAGCCAGCTACGGCCCTCATTCGAGGTGACAAATGCGTTGACGCCGCCGGAATGCCGCATTACCGACACCGCCCATTCCAGCCCGATTACCGACGAATCCACCACGGCCAGTACACCGCCCAGCAATGTCCGCGCCAGCACGAGATCACCGTCGACCCGCTCACCGAGTATGAAGGTCGGAGCGGCGGCGGCCACCATCGCACCACCGACGACATCGCGGATCAGTTCGTCGCTGCCGCCGGTATCCGGCCGCCCGTCCACGGCCCGCGGATCGCGTTGCGGCGAATTCGGTTTCGCGGTGGGGGCGGCCGCATTCGGCGCCGGCGCGACCGGACCAGCGGACACCTTCGGGACCGCGGACCCCGATCCGCGCGAATCGACCTGCGGGGCTTTGGAGTCCATCGCCGACGGCCGCGACTGCGCTGTTGGGGATGACGCCGACGTCTGAGCCGATACCGGCGGCGCGGAAGATACCGACGGCGCGGAGATACCGGTCGAACCGGCCGCGGGCGGCAGGATCGTCGGCAGCATCGGCGACATCTGTCCTGCCGAGTTGGTCGACGCCGCCTCCCGGGTGATCTCCGCGGGATCGGCACCGTGACCGGAATCGCTTGCGGCCGTACCGGTATCCCCGTGCTGCCCGGAATCGGTGGTCTCACCTGCTGTCTCGCCATGGGCGCCGGCATCGGGGCCACCGTGGAATTCGCCGGTCGCGGCCGACGTCGCACGCGACGGGACACCGGTCGCGGACGCGCCGGTATCGGCGCCCTCCGGCTGCGCCACGGGCGTATAGCCCGTCGTGACGGCCGGAGCCGAGGTTGAGGCCGGGACCGCCGGCGGCATCCCCGGGGCCGTCGGCGCATTAGTCGGCGTGCCCCGCGACGGCGAATCCACGGGAAGATCAGTCGGCCTGCTCCCCGGCAAATGTGGATCGGACGAATCCAGCACAGGCGCATCGGAATGCGGGCCGAAGCCCAGCGGACCCGGGAACTGGTGGTTGGGTCCTGCCCCCGGGTGCCCGATCTCGTGCTGAGGGCCGGGCAGATGCTGGTGCGCAGGCCGGTGCCCCGGTGGTCCACCCGGCAGATGGGGCCCACCGGAGGTCCAGGGACCAGGCTGGCGCAGCCTGTCATAGAGGATCTCCAGCGGCTGCAGGGTCGTCGGGCCGACCGAATTCAGCGCGGTACGCGCCACATCGTCAACGTCGTCGCACGCCTCGGCGATGATCCGGGCGACGCGGTCGCGCAGTGCGGCCGCCTTGGCCTCACGTTCGGCCTCGTCATCGGATTGGTCGTTCTGGGCCGCCTGATAGGCGTTGCGAATCTTGGCGGTGGCCGCGTCGACGATGTCGAGGATTTGATGGCGAGTGCGATAGACCAGATCGGAGAAATGCCCGAAGATCTCCGCGGCGGCGTCCAGCGCGTCGGCGAAGGCCTGCGGATTGCCCCGCTGCTTCAGCATTTTTTGTTTGACGGGTTCGAGTCCCTCGCTGGCGCGGACCCGATTGTCGAAGTCGTTGCGGGCTTGTTCGGCGCCGAGGGTATCCAGCGCCGCCGCGCCGTCACGCGCCGTGTTTTCCAGTGCGCTCCAGTCACCAGGCGGGACTTCGGGCCACTTGTCCCGGACTATTTCATCCCAGTACGGACTTTCGTGCTCCGGTGGCATCCGGTGATCAGATCGAGTCGTATCGTTGGACGTACGTCCCGCCCGCCGTATCGGCATCGGTGAGGACATTCGTCGTGCTCACGGTGGCGGTTTGGGTAACTCGCGCACCATGATTGTTGGCCGCCACGGCGTGCCCGAAAGCGGTCACGATCTCCTGCCGGTGCTTGTTGAGCGATCGGTCGAGTTCCGATTTCGGCCGATGGTGCAGGACCAGGTCCGCGACGGTGCCGGAAACCTGACCCGATACGGTTTCGATGGCTCCGGCGAATCTCGCCGCCGCAGCGTTGACTTCGTGCGGTTCGTCCATATCCACCATGTCGGCATCCCGTCTGAGAGAGGTTGTTTCGGTTCAGCTGGTCGCGCCGAATTCGGCATTCACCATGGCGCGGAAGGAGGCTTCAGTGGGCAGATCGAACGAGTCGATCGTGTAGGAACGCGTGCCCTTGTACTCCATTTCGGCCCGCAGCCCGACCCGGGATTTCATATGTGCCAGGCGCGCGAGCTTCAGAATCTCCGCGGCCAACCAGGCATCGCCGTTGTCACGAGCGTCGTCGGTGATGTGCATCCCGACGATCTCACCGTCACGGTCGCAGGCTACGCCGCAGGTGTGGTCGGGATTGAACACTTCATAGACCATGCGCCGCCAGTCGGGAGCCGGCGCCCCCTCGTCCACGTCGAACTCGTCCGGATGTGGCTCGGTCAACGGAATCTCTCCTAAAGTCGTTCGGCAGGTTGACGATTCGAGGATGCACTGCGGATGGACGGATCCTCATCGGGTGCTTCCAGTCTCGCGGCCAGCGCGCTCCACGCGGCATCATCGATGCTCATGATCTGGCGCAGCTGCCAGAATCGAGCGCCGAGGTACATCTCGGCGGTTCCATCCGGGGCGACATCGAGATGATCGGGCCCCTCGTTGGTCGGGTTGAGCGTAACTGTTGTGATCGGCGGGCGCGTGTCGTCGACATTCATGATCGTCCCGCCGCCACCGGGGATGAAACTCTGGCGGCAGCGCGAACTGCCCGCGATCGCGATATCGGCGCTATTGGTGGTCACCGTGATCTCGGAGTTGAGCAGCAGTTGCACCGCCCAGGCTCGGGCCACTATTTCGGGCCGATCAGCGTTGATGGCAATGGTCAACGTGGTCGCCAGGTCGACGACCAGCAATGCCTCGGCGGTGGTGACACCTGCGATCACCAACCGCTTGGCGGTACCGACCGGATAGGGCAGATCGTCCGCGCCGAGGGTCACCACATCCGATCCGACACCGGCACCGGTCGCGGGATGGGCGACGACGGTTCCGGTCGCGACGTCGACGGTGTACGCGGCCACCAGACTCGGCATCCGGTCCGCGACCCCGGCCAACCGGACCAGGCCCTCATCGTGCAGCCACCGCACGGTATCGGCAACGGTAACCGCTCCGGGTTCGGGCCCACCCGTCTCCCGGCCACCACCCCCCATCGAATCGCTCCGCGATGCTGTCATGAGGGCACCGCACCAGCTGTCGCCGGGGGCGACCCGGACGGACCGGAGGGGCCGGACGGACCGGTCGACTCGAACGGCTCGGGCGGCGGCACCGATTCCATCACGCTCTGATACTGCCGTGCCGCATCGGCGCTGCTCTCCCGAATAGCCGCCATGATCTCGGTGACCAGTTCCTGATTGGTGAGCCGGTCCACGGTGCCAGGCGCCAGAAACAGATCCGTCAGCCGGCCCATCGCATCCACCTCGGGGATGATCGCACCGCTGGGCGACGGCCGGCGTGCACGGATACCGTCGATCCGCTCACGCATATCGGCGATTCGATGCCGCAACTCGCGAGCGGCGTCGAGGGCCGCCTGTACATCGGGGTGGATATCACTCACACGGAACCTCCGGATTGGGTCGGGCCCTGGCCTGGCGACGGGGTCGGCGGTGTCACGGTCGGGGCGATCGTCGGCCGTTCCCCGATGACCTGTTCGGTATGGGGGGTGTCGTCGACGTACATCAACCGGTCGGGATGCCACGCGACCACTCGATTGCGTTCGTTGCCGCTGCCACCGGCACCGCCTGCACCGGGGGACATCGGCATGTACGGCATCATGCCGGACCCGGACCCGGCACCGCGCGCGGCGGCGGCCGCGCCCGACGCCGCAGACGACAATCCTTCGATGACCGGTGTTCGCGCCATTCCGACCGCGGTGCTCGATGCCGCCCCCGCGGTCGCGACGATCGGCATCGCGCCCACCGAGACCGAGGTGTTCGCGCCCGTGATGTCCGGGATCCCGGCGCCGGAGATCGGACTGCCCGCTGCTCCCCCGGAGCCCAGCGACCCGAGGCCGCTGGGGATGCCGAGATCGTCGTAGCCGTAGTCGCTGTACTCGTCATCGAGGCCGAGGCCGGAGCTGTCATGGCTCTGGCCCATGCCGGCGGCGGAGGTCATTGCACTCATCATGGCGGGCAGCATCTGGGACAGCATGCTGGTATCGCTGCCACTAGTGCTGCTGCTCTTGCCGCTGCTCTTGCCGCTGCCCCCGGCGTCACTCGTCCCGCCCTCGGTGGGAGTCTTGGAGTTGACGGTTGCGGTGTAACCGGTAATCGCCTCTGTGGAGCGGGCGTTCTGCTCCTGGAATTCGGCGAGCGCCTCTTGGAGCGCCAACTCGTTCTTCGACTTCATCGCGGCCAGCAACCGCTTGCGGGCCGCGATGATCTCCTCGGGTGTCGGATGTTTGGCCTTCGCGATGGTGAACGCGTTGCTGTAGGCGTCGACATTGTCGGCCAGCGCTCCCAATCCGGCGCCGAGCTCACCCAGCCAATTCCGATGCTCGGTGAGGTGCTCGGCCACCGTGGTGCCAACCGGTGTCCAGTTCTGCATCAGCGCGGCCGCGCCGTCGACGCCTTCGGCGGCGGCGGTGTGGAAGCCACCGGTGTACTTGCGAATATCGGCAGCGAAACTGGTCGCCGGGCCGGGGCCCGGGCCGGTGTGCAACTGCTTCGCGAAGGTGAGCGGGTCGACGGATCCGGCGGCCGCAGGCAGGCCGAAGTTCGGTGCCTGCCGGAGACCGAACTCCTGCACATCGCCCACCGGATTGGTGAGGATCTCCGCGCCGCTGCCGTTCACGATGCGCGCGTTCTGATCATCGGTGGTGGTGTAGTCGGTTGCCGCGCCGCCGATGTGGTGTGCGTGGCGCTGGACCTCGTTGAGCACACCGAGCACACCATTGAACAGCGACGCTGCCTGAGCGTTGAGCCGGGGCACATGGGCCCCGGAGATCGGGTCGGCCCCCGCGGGCTGCACCCAGCCGTTCGGCAATCCGGCTCCGGTGTCACGCGCCAGCGCGGCCAGCTTCGAGGCCACATCGACGAGTTCCGCCGGGTCGACATTCAGCGCCATTGCCTCCTCCTCTCACCATCCGGCCGACGATCACGCCGGAGCGGCCACCGCGGGCATGGCGGCACCCGCCGACGGATCGCCGGTGACCGGCATACCCGACATCTTGCCCTGATCGTGGTCCTCCGGCGCGGCCGCTTCGATGCCGCGTGGATGGTTGAATCCGACGAATTGGCCGAATTCCCCAGCGTTATCGGACATTTCCGGAGTGAACGGCTTCAACTGGCCACTGACCACGACCTCCAGTGTGCCGCCGTCGTCAGAGGGGAAGACCACCAGAATCGCGGTGCGCCCGTCCCAGATCGCGACATCGCCGGTCATCAGCTGGTAGGGATCGACCGGGGTCCCGATCTGCTTCTTGTCCGACCACTTCGCCGGGGTCTTCGCGTATGCCGCCTGGGCGTCGGTGCCGCTGGCATTGCCGAACGCCGCATCCAAAGCCTGTGCGACAGTGACAGATACCTTCTGAGTCCGGCCGTCCGGGAACGTGTACACGACAGTTCCGTCGGAGTTCGGCGTGCGGCCCGGCATACCGGTCGTCGGCTGCGAGGAGGACGAATTCGCCGGGGGGCCAGTGTTGGTCGCGGGTGCGGGTGTGTTCGTCGCAGCCTGTACCGCAGGCTGGGCAGGTGCGACGGCCGCGGGAACGGCGCGGATTTGGTCCTCGTACGGGTCGTATTCGGCGCGCCGGCTGTTCAGGTCGGTGTCGGCCTGGCCGCGGTTCATCATCTGCGCCATCATCATCGGCAGCATCGAACTCATCATGTCCATACCGGAATTCGCCGGTGATGCGGCGGCCGCATCGGGCACCGATCCCGGTGTGGCGGTAGTCGGATTCGTGCCGCTGTTTTTGAGATCGTCGAGCGCCTGCCGCACCTTGTCGTCGAGCGAGGTACCGGTCGGGGTGGTTCCGGTGTCGGAGCCGGGCGTGGTCGAACCGAGGTTATCCAGCCCCGGGACCGTGGAACCGTTGTCGATGGGAGTGACCTGGTCGGGGTTGGCACCGGGCACGGTAGGCGTTGTCGGCACCTGTGGGACGGTCGGCGGGTCGGCCAGCTTCTTCCGCAGATCCGCGTTCTCTAACTGGAGCTTCTTGATCTGGTCTTCCAGCTCTTTCATCTTCGCGGTCTCTTGGTCGACACCGGCCGCGTTATCCTTGTTCGCGTTGCTCGCCTGGTCGAGGGCGTCTGCGACAGATTGGATCGCCTGGTTGCAGAACTCGTAGATGTGCTGATCTTCCTTCATCCCCGGCTTAGGCAAAGTCGGGGCGTTGTTGGTAATGATGTCGATTCCGGCATTGACGGCCTTCTGCGCGGCAATGGAGATGGCCTCGGTCTTCTTAGCCTGCGGCGCAATCGTCTTGGCCGAGTCATCGATCAGAACGGCCGCCTGTTGCAGGCTGGTCGCCGTGCTACCGTAGTTTGTAAAATTCGCCAGTTGCGAACCCTTGACCTGGGGGGGCACTGGCATCTCCGGTGGGCTGCCCTTATTCTCGTCGCCGTTGCCGCAGCTGTCGAAATAACCTTGGAACGTGTTGGGCAGCTTCCTGTACCAATCTATCGTGGCTTGCAGCGGCAAATACTGCGCATACTTTGAGTCCGCCTCCATCTGCCCGCGGTCAGGCATCCACATTTGGTGAATTTTCAAGGAGCTGCTCCCCGGCCGGATCCGTTACGAGATGGGCGTGATGGGTAGTTCTGATACGCCGGCATTCTGTGTCGCCGTCATACTGTCGTAGAGCTTATTCATGTATGCGGCACCCACGCCGCGACCGAAGGCCTTGACACCTCGTTCCCCCCAACTCATCGCCAGGCCTTTCGTGATCTTTGCCTTGGCCGCCCCCTTGGCGTTGCCATACAGTAGTTTCTGGGCACCTTGCTTCAGGCCTGCTTTGGCCAACTTCCCAGCCGCCATCGACCTGAGCGCGCCGCCAGCGAGCTTTCCGCCGGGAAGTGCGCCGAGGGCGCCGTCCAAGATTCCCCCCTGGAGGGCGTCGCCCCAGCTCTTGCCATCGTGGAGGCTCCAGGCCGTACTCAGCGCGGCACCCGCGAGCGGGCCGATGACAACCCCGAACCCGGGGACCATCGAGCCCAAAGCCGTGATCCCGCCGATAGCCAGGTCTTTCCCGCTGAGGCCGAACAAACTGAAACCCATGTGATCACCTATCCGATGTCGCGCGCCTAACCGCAATAGATCGTTGACGACCATGCGTGGACGGTCTATCGACCTCCTTATTGTTGAGGATTCCCAATAGTGGGAACCTGATGGGCGCACCGAACGAGTCAGGATAATGACGGTAGGTCATGCACTGACGTGCGCGAATTGTCGTGGCCACCATGTCGTTCCGGTCCGCCGGGCGATCGATACAGGAGGAAGAACCGGATGCACCTCCACGGCCTGCCGCTCGGGCGTCCGGCACCGCCGGTCACCCGAGCCCGCGTGCGGCGGGCACTCGGAGGTGTGCGGTGACGAGCGCCGAAGCGGACATCGCCGTCGAGCATCAGGCGGATGAAGGCAGCGCCGAGCCGGGACCATCCGCTCCAACAACGCCGTGGTCGAACAGACGCAAGGGCACGACTCCGCGCGGACCCGGCCAATCAGCGACACCAGGACAGAACGGGTCGACGCCGGCAAACCAGGGATCGCCGAACAATAGTGCGGTGCCGCCGGGAACGGCTGCCCAAGGCCCGAATTCTGGTGCCCAGCCTGCCGGTTCGGGTGCTGTTCCGGGTTCGGCTGTTGTGCCGCAGGGTAATGTTGTCGCGCCGCCGGATCCGAGGGCGGGGCAGCCGGGGCAGCCGCCTGCTGCTCAGCCGGCTCCGCAGACGCAGGCTCGGCCTGCTGATCCTGGTCCTTTGGTGGATCCGGATACGGTGGCGGCGTTGGCGCCGG